>NZ_CP054570.1:1800000-1980000 GCF_013343115.1 Streptococcus sanguinis | reverse complement strand
TAAACGCGGCGGACTGTAAATCCGCTCCTTCGGGTTCGGGGGTTCGAATCCCTCCCCTTCCATAACCTTTACGGGCATAGTTTAAAGGTAGAACTAAGGTCTCCAAAACCTTCAGTGTGGGTTCAATTCCTACTGCCCGTGTTTAAATATGGCGGGTGTGGTGAAGTGGTTAACACACCAGATTGTGGCTCTGGCATGCGTGGGTTCGATCCCCATCACTCGCCTATTTATTATTATTGGGGTATCGCCAAGCGGTAAGGCAAGGGACTTTGACTCCCTCATGCGTTGGTTCGAATCCAGCTACCCCAGTTAAAAACTTGAGCCGGCGTGGCGGAATTGGCAGACGCGCTGGACTCAAAATCCAGTGTCCGCAAGGACGTGCCGGTTCGACCCCGGCCGCCGGTATAGCTTAAGTTTAGCGAAGTATTTTTACTTCGTTTTTTTGTTTTTTCTTTAGTAATTATTTGCAAGCTAATGCGGAAGATTGAATCATGATTTTACTTGTAAATCCACACTCAACTAATGTAATGGACTCACCATCAAATTGTTTATAGAATCTAGAATGCTAATAAGAGGCAGCTTAGTTTGTTGCTTTTCATTCTATGATTGAGTTTTATTTAGGACTTAAGAATCTAATTGTATGATTAAATATTTTTTGTGAAAAGCATTTTACTTTTACTGAAAATTCTTGACTCTTTTCTTTTTTGTGATATAATTAACCAGTAAAGCTTTAACTGGTTAAGAGAAGGAGGAGGAAATGACTCATTTAGCAGATAAGATCGATCAATTTTTAAATGAAGTTATTTTGAAGGCAGAAAATCAGCATGAGATTCTGATTGGTTCTTGCACGAGTGATGTGCCTTTAACTAATACGCAGGAGCATATTTTGATGCTTTTGTCTGAGGAATCCTTGACAAATTCTGATTTGGCAAAAAAACTGAATGTGAGTCAAGCTGCTGTGACCAAGGCTGTGAAATCCTTGGTTCGGCAAGAGATGCTGCAAGCCTTTAAAGATAAGAGAGATGCACGGGTTACCTTTTACCGTTTGACTGAGTTAGCTCAGCCGATTGCAAAGGAACATCAGCATCATCACGCACATACTTTGGAGACGTATCAAAAATTGGCTGAGCAGTTTTCTGCTAGTGAACAGGCGACAATTTCGAAGTTCTTGGAAGCCTTGGTGGGAGAGATTGGTAAATGAGATATATCACAGTCGATAATCTTTCCTTTTACTATGACAAGGAGCCTGTGCTGGAGCATATTCATTATTTTCTAGACAGTGGGGAGTTTGTAACTTTGACGGGGGAAAATGGAGCTGCTAAGACGACTCTTATAAAGGCTAGTTTGGGTATTTTGCAACCTAAGTATGGGGAAGTGAAGATTTCCAAGACTAATGTGCAAGGCAAGAAACTGCGGATTGCATATCTACCTCAGCAGATTGCTAGTTTTAATGCAGGTTTCCCTAGTACGGTATATGAGTTTGTCAAGTCGGGACGTTATCCGCGTAAGGGTTGGTTTCGTCGTTTGAATGAGCATGATGAAGAGCATATCAAGGCTAGTCTGGAGTCAGTTGGAATGTGGGAACATCGGGATAAGAGGATTGGTTCTCTCTCTGGTGGGCAAAAGCAGAGAGCTGTGATTGCTCGGATGTTTGCTTCGGATCCGGATATTTTTGTCCTAGATGAGCCGACAACAGGAATGGATGCAGGCAGCAAGGATGAATTTTACAAGCTCATGCACCATAGTGCTCACAAGCATGGAAAAGCTGTCTTGATGATTACACACGATCCGGAAGAAGTTCGTAAATATGCTGACCGCAACATTCACCTGGTCCGTAATCAGGACTCACCTTGGCGCTGTTTCAATGTGCATGAAAGCGACAATGGACAGGAGGTGAGCCATGCTTAATCTATTTTCCTATGATTTTATGCAGCGGGCCTTCTTGGCAGTTATTGCCATGAGCCTCTTCTCACCGATTTTGGGGACTTTCCTGATTTTACGTCGGCAGAGCCTTATGAGTGACACGCTCAGTCACGTTTCATTGGCAGGTGTAGCTTTTGGTTTGGTTCTTGGACTATCGCCCACTCTCACAACGGTGCTTGTCGTCATTATCGCAGCAGTCTTCTTAGAGTATCTGCGGACTATCTATAAGAATTTCATGGAAATCGGAACGGCCATTCTTATGTCAACCGGCTTAGCTATTTCCCTGATTGTTATGAGTAAGGGCAAGAGTTCTAGCTCAATGAGTCTGGATCAGTATCTGTTTGGCTCCATTGTGACTATCAGTATGGAGCAGGTGATTTCTCTCTTTGTTATTGCTGCTGTGGTGCTTGTCTTGACCTTCCTCTTTATTCGCCCCATGTACATCTTGACCTTTGATGAGGATACGGCCTTTGTGGATGGGCTGCCTGTGCGTACCATGTCCATTCTCTTTAATATCGTGACGGGTGTTGCGATTGCCCTCATGATTCCAGCTGCGGGAGCCTTGCTAGTTTCGACCATTATGGTCTTGCCGGCCAGTATTGCTCTGCGGATTGGGAAAAATTTCAAGTCGGTTATTTTGCTGGCAAATGCCATTGGTTTCTTTGGTATGATTGCCGGACTTTATATTTCTTACTATGCAGAGACGCCAGCTAGCGCTAGCATTACGATTATCTTCGTCGGCTTGTTCTTGCTGGTCAATCTGGTCAAAAAATTTATGAAATAGGAGCAGAAAATGAAAAAAATTAGCTTACTATTAGCAGGTTTACTGAGTATTTTCTTAGTATCTTGTTCTAATCAAAAAAATGCAGATGGCAAGCTCAATATTGTCACGACTTTTTATCCGGTTTATGAGTTTACCAAGCAGGTGGCTGGAGATGAGGCCAATGTTGAACTTCTAATCGGGGCCGGTACAGAGCCACATGATTACGAACCTTCTGCGAAGGCAGTTGCGAAGATTCAGGATGCAGATGCCTTTGTCTATGAAAATGAAAACATGGAGACTTGGGTCCCAGATACGCTAAAAACTTTAAAAAATAAGGAAGAAACGGTTATCAAAGCGACAGGTAATATGCTCTTGCTGCCTGATGGTGAAGAGGAAGAAGACCACGACCATGGGGAAGAGGGACATCATCATGCCTATGATCCCCATGTTTGGTTATCTCCGAAGCGGGCTATTAAAATGGTGGAGCACATCCGTGATAGCTTGAGCAAGTCTTATCCTGACAAGAAAGCTGCTTTTGAGAAAAATGCAGCAGCTTATATCAAGAAGCTGGAAGCCTTGGATAAGGAATATGAGGATGGTTTGGCCAATGCCAAGCAAAAGAGCTTTGTTACTCAGCACGCAGCCTTTAACTATCTGGCATTGGACTATGGTTTGAAGCAGGTGCCAATTTCTGGACTTTCACCAGACAGTGAACCATCCGCTTCACGCTTGGCTGAATTGACCGAGTATATTAAGAAAAATAAAATCAAGTATATTTACTTTGAAGAGAATGCTTCCCAGGCTTTGGCTTCTACATTAGCTAAGGAAACAGGTGTAGAGCTTGATGTCCTGAATCCGCTGGAAAGCTTGACCGAAGAGCAGACCAAGGATGGGGCAGACTATGTTTCTATCATGCAGTCCAATCTAAAGGCTCTCAAGAAGACAACTGACCAAGAGGGAGCGGAGATTGCAGCCGAGAAAGAAGAAGACGATAAGACAGTCCAAAACGGCTACTTTGAAGACAGTGCCGTCAAGGATCGTACTTTGTCTGACTATGCTGGCGAGTGGCAGTCTGTTTACCCTTATCTGAAGGACGGTACCTTGGATCAAGTCTTTGACTACAAGGCTAAGCTGACTGGGAAAATGACGGCAGCTGAATACAAGGACTACTATGACAAGGGCTACAAAACAGATGTTTCCAATATCAATATCACAGACAAGACTATGGAATTTGTGGTAGATGGAAAATCCAAGAAATATACGTATAAATACGTTGGCAAGCACACTCTGACTTACTCTAAGGGAAATCGTGGAGTTCGCTTCATGTTTGAAGCGACAGACGAGGATGCTGGGGAGTACAAGTATGTTCAGTTTAGCGACCACAACATTGCACCGACCAAGGCGGCTCACTTCCATATCTTCTATGGTGGCGAAAGCCAGGAGGCACTCTTTGACGAGCTGGAAAACTGGCCAACCTACTATCCAAGTAAGTTGACTGGTCAAGAAATTGCCCAAGAAATGTTGGCGCACTAATATAAATAAAGTAAGAAGACGGAATTATCCCGCCTTCTTTTTTGTATATCGGAAAATGATGATAAAAACACTTGACAAATTACGATTACAAATGTAAACTAATAAAGAGTTAGATTACAAATGTAAATGATAAGGGGGTGTTAAACAATGGAACAGCAAAATATTAGCCAAGCAGAATGGCAAGTGATGCGTGTGCTATGGGCGTATCCACACAGTCGCAGTACAGAGATTATAGCTCGTTTGGAAGCCGATTTTTCCTGGAAACCGGCAACCATCAAGACTCTTTTGAATCGTCTGAAGACCAAAGAATTTATCGCTATGGAAAAGATCGAGGGTAAGTTTTACTATGATGCTCGGATTTTAGAAGCGGACCATCTGGAAAGTACTTGGCAGGCTCTTTTTGACAATATCTGTAACACTAAACATGGAGACCTTTTGATTTCGATGATTGAGAGAAGTCAGTTTAGTCAAAGGGACTTGGAGCGGCTCAGCCAAGTCATTGATAAGAAAAGAGCTTCGGCTCCGCTGGAAATTAAATGCCACTGTCCGCAAGGTCAGTGTCGGTGCGGGCATGGAAAGGAGACGCATTGATGAGTGAGAAAAAAGAATACAAGCTATCAGGAATGACCTGTGCATCTTGTGCTATGACAGTGGAGATGGCGGTCAAAGATTTAGAAACGGTTGAGGATGTCAGTGTCAATCTGGCGACAGAACGCCTCAGTTTGCTTCCTAAGGCGGGATTTGACAGCCAGCAAGTGCTGGCTGCTGTAGCCGAGGCTGGTTATCAGGCAGAAGAAAAAGGCATAGCCAAACCGTCTGACGTAAACGAAGAGGCTGTAGCCAGAACGCAAGCATTACGAAGAAAGAAACAAGAACTACTGATTCTTTTACTTACGGCTCTGCCTTTGCTTTATATCTCAATGGGTAGTATGGTCGGTCTTCCTCTGCCTAGCTTCTTGGACCATATGGCGCACCCTTTGGTCTTCGTTCTGTCACAACTGCTTTTGACTCTGCCTGCTGCGTGGATTGGTCGAGGCTTTTATCAGAGAGGATTTCGCAATCTTATCAAGCAACATCCCAATATGGATAGTTTGATTGCGGTGGGGACCAGCGCAGCATTTTTCTACAGCCTCTACTCAGTCAGTCAGGTTTTTCTAGGTCATCATCCCTTTGTTCATCAGCTTTATTTTGAGTCGGTTGCAGTGATTATTGCCTTGGTTCTTCTAGGTAAATATCTGGAAAGTTCAGCCAAGGGGAAGACGTCTCAAGCGATTCAATCTCTGCTTGAGCTAGTACCTAGTCACGCGACAGTGATTCGATATGGCGAGGCTGTAACCATTGATACGGAGGATATCCGAGTTGGAGATATTATCCGTATCAAGCCAGGGGAGCGTATGCCGGTAGATGGCCTTGTAATAGAGGGGCAGACCTTTGTGGATGAGTCCATGATGACTGGTGAAAGTGTCCCGATTGAAAAGAAGGTCGGCGACACCATTACCAGTGCCACAATCAATCAAAATGGTAGTATTGACTATCAAGCAACTAGGGTTGGTTCGGATACGACCTTAGCTCAGATTGTTAGATTAGTGGAGGAAGCGCAGGGGTCTAAGGCGCCGATAGCGGCTTTGGCCGATAAGATTTCACTCTATTTTGTCCCAATCGTGCTGATCTTGGCTACTTTGTCCGCGCTGGGCTGGTATTTTCTGGCTGGTGAGAGTCTTAGCTTTTCTCTGTCAATCTTTATCGCAGTTCTGGTCATTGCCTGCCCTTGTGCGCTGGGGTTAGCCACTCCGACAGCCATCATGGTTGGGACTGGTAAAGGGGCTGAAAATGGAATTCTGATTAAGTCTGGACAGGCTTTGGAAGCTGCTTATCAGCTGGATACTATTGTTCTTGATAAGACGGGGACGATTACGATTGGCAAGCCCAGCCTGACGGATTTGTTACCTTTAGGTGCTTTTAATCGCTCTGACTTGTTGCAGCTAATAGCTAGTGCTGAGCAGCATTCTGAGCATCCTTTGGCTCAGGCTATATTGGAAGCGGCTGAAGAGGAGGGACTTGACTTGCTGCCTGTCAGTCATTTTGAGGCCATTGTTGGCCGAGGCTTGTCAGCTCAGGTTGAAGGTAAGCATCTTCTGGTCGGCAATGAGTCTCTGATGGAAGAAAAGAACATTGACAGCAGTGCCTTTCAAGAACAGTTGTTGGAGCTTTCCCAAGAAGGGAAGACAGCTATGTTTGTCGCAATAGATGGACAGCTGACAGGTATTTTAGCGGTAGCAGATGAGATGAAGTCTAGCAGTCTGAAGGCGGTGCAGGAGCTCCAGTCTATGGGGCTGAAAGTCATCATGCTGACAGGAGATCGTGAAGAAACTGCGACAGCTATTGCCCAGAAAGCTGGCATCCAAAAAGTCATCGCAGGTGTATTGCCAGATGGTAAGGCCACTGCTATCAAGAACTTACAGGAAGCTGGGAAAAAACTGGCTATGGTCGGAGACGGTATCAATGACGCACCGGCTCTGGTTCAGGCAGATGTGGGAATTGCCATCGGATCAGGCGCTGATGTAGCTATTGAGTCGGCAGATGTAGTGCTCATGCATAGTGATTTGCAGGATGTAGTCAAGGCTATCAAGCTCAGCCAGGCGACTATCCGCAATATCAAGGAAAATCTTTTCTGGGCTTTTGCATACAATACACTGGGCATCCCGATTGCTATGGGGCTATTGCATCTTTTCGGCGGTCCCTTGCTCAATCCTATGCTGGCTGGTCTGGCCATGAGCTTGAGTTCAGTATCAGTTGTCGTCAATGCACTGCGTCTAGGACGCTTTAAAATGAAGGAATATACGGAGGAATGAATCTATGAAACAAACAGTTCAGTTAGAAAATTTATCTTGTCAAAATTGTGTCAAACACGTCACCCAGCACTTCCTGTCTATGGAGGGAGTGTCAGATGTGGTTGTGGACTTAGAACAGCAGACAGCCCACGTCACGACTGATAAGCCTTACGGTGCATCTGATTATGAAGCAGCTCTGGCAAAAACAATCTACAGGGTTCTGGATGTGGCAGAAGCTGAATGAATAAAGTCAGTAGCTTTGCGCCCGCCCAGCTGCTAGAATTCTTCTTGTAAAAAGCGATAAAATAATCTATAATGTTACTAATCACATGATTTATCTTACCGTGAGAAAGAGGAGAAAAATGAAGAAAAAAGCTTTACCTTTTTTACTAGCAGGAGCTGCTTTATTAGCTATGACAGCTTGCTCAAACGGCAGTGCTACGAATCAATCAGAGACACCTACTAGCAGTACTGGCTCGGTAACAAGTTCTGTGGAGCAGGTATCCAGTCAATCAACTGAGGCAGAATCTTCAGCGGCTAGCAGCACTAGCTCAGAGAGTGCGAGCACAGAAAAAACCAAGGAAAAGAAGGAAACGATGGACATTTCAGCACTTGCAAATGGTAATTATGCCAGCGTTAAAGGAACCTGGCAGGATGCTTCTGGCAACCAGCTTGTTTTTGATGACAAGGGCTTGGTTTCAAGTGGTTATGAATTGTATGGAGCTTCTCTGACAGACTATGGCACTGCTGCTGGAGGTGTCTACGGCGGAGAAAGCGGAGGTTTTCTGATTGAGTTTCTTCCTAAGGGAGTTAAGGTCGCAGACAAGGAAAACTTTACAGACAACTCCGATGCTGGCCAAGATAGAATCTGGACAGGTGTTGGCCTGAATAGCTTTGACGAACAAGGCAGCTTCTATTATCGCGTAGATTAAATGAAGCTTGGTGTTTAATTTTATAGCTTATATATTGATGAGAGCAGGAGACTAACTGCTCTCTTTTCTTTGGGAGAGTAAGAAATTTCACAGACAAAAAAAGCCTGCCTAAATTAGGCGGGCTTCATAATTTTGAGTTGAATTAGGATTCACTGTGAGGTGTTATAAACTGATCCATAGGGGTTGAAATCACATTCAGGAAGAGCTTGGCGAAATCCTCTGCTGGCATAGGATCTTCTTTGATAATCCAAATTTCAATGAGGGAGTTAATCCATCTAACAACAATTTCCGTAGCCATTTCTTTTGGAATTCCCAATTTTTTAGAGTCAATTTCTAAATTTTGCACGACCCACTGAGTGAAGAAGGTAGATAGATAGTCACTCCAGAAAGGATCGATAGCTGTAGTATAGAGCACCTTCATCCATTTCCTATGTTCATAAAGGGTAGGAATCATATGTTGGGCAAAGAAACAGAACGGATTTTCTCCATTTCCTTCTTCGTAGCTTTCATACAGGGGCAAAAACGGAGTCATAATTGTCTGGCGGATGTATTGGATAATGTCTTCAACATTACTAAAATGCTTTTTATAGATAGCCTGGCGCGATAGACCAGCTTGTTTTGCAATCTCTGAAAAAGTAAAATAAGACTTTTCAGGATTTTGCTCTGCCAGCTCAATTAAGGCATTAACGACTTTGTCTCGAGTATCTTGGGGCATAAGTACCTTCCTTCTTTTTTATTAAGTTCTTGCTGGTTTGTCTAAAAATAGCGCAAATCCCAACAAAAAAGTTTACCGATTGTCAACTAAAATGATAACACTTTATAGAGGAAATGTCCAATTATTTTTAAAATTTAATATAAAAATATTAAAAAACCAGTCTTCCCTTACAAGGACCGGTTCTGTCATTTCTCTGTTTTTCTTCTAGTTGGTTATGCGATAACAATTTTATTTGAAGGACCAGCTGGACTATCATAAGCAGCAAAGCTGGTTAGGGGTGAAGATACAAGGTTGAGAAATGTCTTAGAAAACTGCTTGCAAGGAACGGGGTCATCCTGAGTGATCCAATTCTCGATAAGAGAACTAATCCAGCCGGCCAGCAGTTGATTGGCCAGGTCTTCAGGAATACCTAATTTTTGGTGGTCAAGATTTAAATTCTGCTCGATCCAGTCCTTGTAACTGGCAGTAATAAAATCGCTCCACAAGGGATCGACAGAACTAGTATATAATATTTTAATGCGTTGGCGTTGCTCATAAATAGCGGGAAGAATCGTTTGAGCCAAAAAAGTGAAAGGATCTAAGTCCGCTTCAGCATTGTTGCTATTCCAGTTGGGAGCAAAGGCTTGCTTCACCATATCTTGGCGAATGTATTCGATAATTTCAGTAGTGTTATTAAAGTGTCGTTTGTAAATAGCCTGTCTGGACAAGCCGGCTTCTTTAGCGATTTCTGTAAAGGTAAAACGCGACCTGTCTGGCTGTTTATCTGCTAATTCAAAAAATGCATCTAAAATCCTATCTCGTGTATTAAGAGCCATAATTTTATCCCTCCTATACCATTTTACTTTTTCTGTCTGAAATAAGCTAGAAAATAGCCCAGAATTTTTACTAAAAAAGTTTACACATTGTTAAATGGAAAAATTTTTAGTTTAATTTCTGGACATCATGTCTGTTTAAAAAACTGGACGATTTCACAAAAATGTACATAAATCAAGCCGATAATTCTTTTATTTTAACAAGTTAATATGATAAAATAATAAAAAATCTTATCAGAAGTCAAATAGAAAGTGTAGTTTAAAGATTACCTAATCTGAAAGATTTATGGGAGGTTTGACTGGACTTTTTATTAAGGGTTACTGATTGGGATAATAAAATATGTTCAGGGGAGAATAAAATGAAAAGAACAGAAAAAGTTTTGCGATATTCTATTCGGAAGTCAGTTTTAGGTGTTGGTTCAGTCCTTATTTGTGCTCTGTTTTTGGGTCACAGTATGGTGGCGGCAGATGAGGAGCAGCCTGTTGCAAATGCAGTAGAGACTCCGGCTGCTGCATCACCAGTAAATCAGGATTTGACAACGGTCAGGGAGGCTGCTAATACGGAAGTAGGTACGTTTCTGGCTGAGAAAGTGACAGATCTTGGGAATAATCCAAATTTGTCAGCTGAGGAGCTTGCAGCAGCTAAGGAGGAAGTCAATCAAACAGCTGCAAAGGCTCAGAATGAAATTGCTGCAGCTGAGGATAAAGAAAGGATTTATCAAGCTAAGGAAGATGGATTGGCAGACATCAACTCTATCAATCCAGTCGGCAAAGATTTGCTTCTAGATGAAATCCAAAATGGAAAAGCAGAGTTTGATAAACTTGTAGATAGTAGCGATTTACTGCCTGAGGAGCAAAAGAAAAGCTTCCAAGAGTCTGTAAGGAAGAAGGCTGCAGAAGCAGAGGATGCAATTCAGAAATTAGATGTTAATGCAGCAACAGCAGAGCAGGCGGAAGTGATTCAAGAGCAGGCAGTAACCGAGGAAGATAAGTTTTTCAAATTTATAGCAAGTTCAACCGTAGATTTCACTCTGGCTGCCAAATTAGCTGACTTGGAAGCAAATCCTAATCTTTCAGAAGCAGAAAAGAAAGCAGTTAGAGGCGAGATAGAGCAGGTGGTGGAAGCGGCCAAGAAGGCTATTGAAGGAGCAGATTCTCAGGAAGTCTATGACCGGGCAAAAGAAACAGCCATAGCCCACTTAGCTAAGATTCACCCCATTGGCAAAGAGCAGTTCTTAAAAGAAATTCAGGAAGAAAAAACAGCTACTATCGAGGCTGTTGAGAAGAGTCAAAGTCTTTCTGCTGAGGAAAAAACTGCAGCTAAAAAGAAAATTGAAGATGCAGCAGCCATAGCTCAAAAAGCAATTGCAGCTTATAATGCCTGGGTTGAAAGTCCTGATGATGCCGAAAAAATTCAAGAACAGGTAGCGGCAGAGAAGCAAGGTTTGCTGAAAGTTACGACTGGGCTGAAACTAGATCTTGCTCTGTCTGATAAGCTAGCAGACTTACGGAGCAACCCGAATCTGTCAGATGCAGAACGGGCTACGGCTAAAGCTGAAGCGGAAGCAACTCTAGCAGATGCGAAAACGGCGCTTGAAAAGGCTGATACCGAAGAGGAACTAGAGAGAATTGAGGAAGCTGGCATTGCTAGCTTGGACACGATTCATCCAGTTGGCAAAGACTTGGTTTTAGATGAGCTTGAAGAAGAAGTCGACAAACAGATTGAAGCAATTGAACATCATCAAACACTTTCAGAACTCGATAAAAAGCAAGCTAAAGAAAAGATTCGAGCAGTATTAAAGACGGTGACAGATGCGATTGCGCAGCTAGATGATAGTGTAGACAGTGCTGAAAAAGCAGAGAAGCTGCAGGAACAGATTGCTGCTGAGCAGACAAAAGCTCTTGAAAATCTAGAAGCGATTGTCAAGAATGCTGCTAAAGCTGAGACAGCTTCTTCTATTCCAAGTGATTCACCACAGGAAGCTGGGCAAGAATTTAGTGGAGGAGTTAGCGACTCTGAACCAGCAACGGCAACGGCGTCGGAATATGATTTGTCTAGCCATGAAGTTGGAACTCATCCCGATACAGCTCCGCAGTCTTCAGTACAACCAGAATTCAGTGGAAATGTTAATGATTCAGAAGCACCAACAGCAACACGGCCTGAATTTAGTGGAGGGGTCAGTGATTCTGAACCGACAACAGCGACAGAGTCAGAGTATGATTTATCTAGCCATGAAGTTGGAACTCATCCTGATACAGCTCCGCAGGCGTCTGCACAAGCAGAATTCAGTGGCAATGTTAGTGATTCAGAGGCGGCAACAGTAACACGGCCTGAATTTACAGGAGGCGTCAATGATTCAGAGCCAACTATGACAGAAAATAACACCTATGATGCTGGCGTTCAGCCATCAGTCAGGAGTGCACATCCAGACAGCGCTCCTCAAATGGCGGCTCTTCCGGAATTTACTGGCGGTGTCAATGCTACTGACGCGGCAGTAGCTGATGCTTTACCTGCTTACCAAGTAACTAGCGGTATTTTGCCAGCAGTTGATGAGGCCAAATCAGTACAAGAGCAGTCTTCATTAGCTAAGGTCACCCAGCCAGCTCAGCTTAAAAACAAGGAAGGTAAGAGTGGTGCGTCAGTCTTGCCGCATACGGGTCAAGCTTCTAATGCTCTTCTCACAGTTGCAGGAGTTATCAGCGCTTTAGGCGTAGCTGGATTGTCATTCCGTAGTAGAAAAAAAGAAGAATAAGTTTTAAAGAGGCCACTTGGTCTCTTTTCTGATGGAGAAAATTTTCAAAAATTATGCAAACGTTTTACTAAAAGTGCTTGAAAAAGTCAAAAAAAAACGATATAATGGACAATGTGAAAGCGCTTTTCAAACGAGAGCTTAAAAGAAAATATTTTTATTCAAAAGAAGGGGCTTATTATGGTCGAATTAAATCTGAAAAATATCTATAAAAAATATCCCAACAGCGACCACTACTCAGTGGAAGACTTCAATCTAGACATCAAGGACAAGGAATTTATCGTCTTTGTCGGTCCGTCCGGTTGCGGAAAATCAACTACGCTGCGTATGATTGCTGGTCTTGAGGACATCACAGAAGGAACTGCCTCTATTGACGGTACAGTGGTCAATGATGTGGCGCCCAAAGACCGTGATATCGCTATGGTCTTCCAGAACTATGCCCTTTATCCGCATATGACTGTCTACGACAACATGGCCTTTGGTCTTAAGCTGCGCAAGTACAGCAAGGAAGATATTGACAAACGGGTTAATGAAGCAGCAGAAATCCTAGGCTTGAAGGAATTCTTGCAGCGTAAGCCAGCCGACTTGTCTGGTGGTCAGCGTCAGCGGGTAGCAATGGGACGTGCAATCGTTCGGGATGCAAAGGTTTTCCTTATGGATGAGCCTCTGTCTAACTTGGATGCTAAGTTGCGTGTGTCCATGCGGGCAGAGATTGCCAAGATTCACCGCCGTATCGGGGCAACAACTATCTATGTTACCCATGACCAGACTGAAGCTATGACCTTGGCGGATCGTATCGTTATCATGTCAGCGACCAAGAATCCCGCTGGAACTGGAACGATTGGACGAGTGGAGCAGATTGGTACGCCGCAGGAAGTCTATAACAACCCAGTTAATAAGTTCGTTGCTGGCTTCATCGGTAGCCCAGCTATGAACTTCATCCCAGTTAAACTTGAAGGGAATGAGATTGTCGCAGAAGGTCTGCGCTTGACTGTACCAGAAGGAGCTCTCAAGGTTCTGCGGGAGAAAGGTTACGAGGGCAAGGAACTGATCTTTGGTATTCGTCCGGAAGATATCAATGCGGAAGCTGCTTTCTTGGAAACTTTCCCGAATTCAGTTGTGCATGCCAAAATTTCTGTTTCAGAATTGCTGGGAGCAGAGTCCCATCTCTACTGCCAAGTGGGTTCTAGTGAGTTTGTAGCGCGTGTGGATTCACGGGACTACCTAGAAACTGGTGCGGGTATTGACCTAGGCTTTGACCTCAATAAAGCGCACTTCTTTGATCCAGAGACAGAGAAGACAGTCTATTAATCAGTTGATAAACAAAGAACGCAGACAGGCTTATCTGCGTTTTTTACTGCTTGATTCGTATTGATCATAGATGGGCATAGAGTTGAGAATATGCTATAATTTTAGCAGGAATTGCTTTCAACTATAGGACAAAGCTACTGAATTAGACCTGAAAGTAAGAATACTGTAAGAAATAGGAGAAGCTACATGGGAAGCTCTTGGTATCATTTGTTGGGCAATGATTATGTTCGTTTGTTGATTTTGGATCTTGTTTTTACTTTTTATGTGCTGCTTGGCATTCGGAAAAAGCACTTTCCCTATTGGGCATTGCTAGTGCCGAGTCTGACACTTTTTCTAGGCTATCAGATCTGGCGGCTTTTGTGGTAATGTTGTCACTTGCTGTTAGATTCAAATAGATGTATAATTATTTTCTCTAAAGGTTGAGGCAAGATGTCTCAGCTTTTTTGCTGCAGCAAGATGTCTCTTTTTATCATAAACATTAATAGCTGGATTTTTCTATATAATAGATACTAGTATAAACTCTCATTCTTTGGTATAGAAAGGCTGTTATGAAAAGAATTAAGGAAATTGAACGGACTCACCCTGATGTCAAAAAGGTTGTTAAAAATGGCCTTACGATTGATTCGAAATATGTGGCTAGTCTCTTAGAGACCGATAAAGACTGGCTTGAGACAGCTGATAGGATTCCTCGTAGTCTGGAAGGCTATGCTAATGCAGTTGGACGGAATTTCAATCGCCATGACATTGGCAACAAGGCCAAGGAAACGGCGGCTCTTTCATCTATCATTTCTTGTCGCGCAGTAGGAATCATAGACTCTGCGAAGCATGTGTCAGAAAGTCAAGGACAAGTCTTTTTTGAAGACATTGTCATCTGTCGACCGACCAAGAAAGAATATCAGGGGCTGACGATTTACGTTCCTCAGCATATCGCTGGCTTCTACCAACCTACCGATTTGAGACGGATGGTTGGTCAGGTTTTTCCAGTGAAGATTATTGATTTGAAGCAAGTTGTTTTTGCTAAACGTTATGATGCCCTAAAAAAACAAGAAGACCAACCACTTGAAAATGAATATGTAGCTCTGGGTGATATTAATATCGCAGAATACTTGCTCAACAGTCAAGTGTTACAGGAGCTGGAAGAAGGTGGAGAACACTCACCTATCCATGATGTTCAAAAAGGCATGATTAACTATATTTCTGACAATGGTGTTTTTGTGCTGACCGCCAATCTGGAGCGGGTTTTTATTCCCAACAAACTTTTTAGCTATCGCTATCATTCACGCGTTTTGAAGACAGAAGATTATGCAGCTATCGGAGAGTTGGTGGATTTCAAATTTTTGCGCGGCCGTTATGAACAGGCGGACGACAAACGACAACGCCTAGGGATTGAGGGGAACTCCCCAAACTTAGTTGGCGAGCGGCTTTCTTTGGAAAAAGATCCGGAAGCGGTTGTCAGAGATTTTATTGATGCTGGCCCGGGAACAGTTGCTTCGGGATATATCACAGACTTCAACGAAATCAAGGGGCATTATTTTGAAATGGACGGAGCTTATGGTTACCCAGTTCGGTTGGTAGCCAATGAACGTTTGACACCTCAACTTTTTCAGAGAAAGCAGAAAATATCAGTGGTTCTGCGTCAAGGCAGTTATGAGACGGTCACAGACAAAGCGGGCAAATCTTATCTGAAAATTCGAGCTACTGTTGTTTATAACTCAACTTTCAGCGAGCATGCTGGCTTGGAGGATTTCTTTGACAGGTAGAATGGCGGAACGAGATGAAATGATAAATATTTCGTTCCTTTCGCTTTTTCATCTCGGCTTGTATCTACAAGCAATCATCTGCTATTGAGTAAGTGACTGGGATGTCAGGAAGTTTTTGCTATAAAAAGGTGAGGCTGAAACATGATTTTCTAAGCCTCTTTTAGAAAAGGAGCAGCAGGTTGGACTCAACTTTTTTAAATCATATCATGTACTATGTGATTATTGTTGCTGAAATTATTATCGGACTAGCCATTATCATATCTGGAATTGGTTGGGTAGTTGGCGATCAGACCAACAATGTCGAACGAAAACGGAAGTCTGGCTTGGCCTTCCTGATTTCGGTGTCATTGTTTTATATTTTTCGCTTTGGCTCTATCGCAGTTCTAGCTCTGCTATTTTCAAAAGGTAGTTTGCCTGGAATGGAGGAAAAGAGTTTGGTTTATTTGCTGCGTATTCTGCAGGTTTTGATTCTAGCTCTGGTACCGACTTTTTCCATTATTCAGCACTATATCTATCGTTATCAATATTTGATTATTGAGCGGGAAGAGAGCCGACAGCGTCAGCGTCTGTATTTTTACGTCGCTTTTGCGATGACGGCCGGTATTGTTGGCTTATTAGAGATTATGATTGGGTTGGTGAAGTGAGGTTTTCATGCTATTTTTACTTTCAAAATTACCTTATAAACTAAAAGGACATCGAAGTATTGATTATGTGATCTTTTTGCTGAGAAAGGTGATTTGGGCACTTTTTCTTTTTGGTACTGCTAGTCTTACAGGAGTCATGCTGCTGGCTGTTATGAGAAAGCAAGTTAGTTTTGGCTTGTTTCTATTTCTGTTTATTGTTCTCTTTTTGTCCGTCTTCCTGTCTCTTTATCTGGGGCTGTGGCACACGAATCTGACGAGCCGCCAACGCTACCTGCTGTTTAAAGAAAGGAAAGATTTCAAAGAAAATGATCGCAGCCAGACTATGCGACGTTATATTTTTCTATCCTTTCTATCAGCTCTGATATCCAGCATAGATATTATTGTTTTGACTTTGAATAATTATATCATTGCCATGCTCAATCAGATGTATGTGGCTGCCAGTGACTTTCTCAAAGAAGGGAATACCTATTTTGACTATAAGACTCTATCGCCACTGATTGGTAATCAATTTTGGAATACTTTGCTTTTGATTGCACCAGTCTTTCTCTTTGTCTATCTGCTCTATAATTCCTACAGCAGTGAGATTGTTGTCTATGATGATATGATGAAGCGGTGGTTGAAAAAACGCTTCTTTAAGCATAAGAAAGTGACTCATTTATTTAACGATTTGGACAGAGACGGCGATGCCTATATCCGTTTGGGGCGCAATTCGGACATTGGGGATGATGTCATTCTCAAAACAGATGTCAGACGCTTGCACACAGCAGGGTTTGGTCCGATAGGTTCTGGTAAGTCTGTTGCCATTGCTAAGCCGACTATTGTTCAGGATGCCCGCAATGTGACTGTTTATCTGAGAGAATATGCCAAATTTATCCAGGAGCAGGATCAGCAGATTGCAGCTTTGGGTATTTCCGACGAACAAACTTTGTTAGAGACTAAGCGAGATTTCTATGAAAAATGGTATGAGAAAGGTTTGGGCAAGCAGTTAATCAATGGTTTCTATGTCAATGAGCCTTCAGGTGATTTGATTCATGATGCGGTGGATATTATCAAGCGAACCGGATTTCCGGAAGAGATGATCTGGCTGGTTGATCCGACTAAGGAAGACACTGATGGTATTAATATCTTTGATGCAGAGACAAATACAGCTGCAGGTCTGACTTCGGATTTGATACGTAATTTCGCGGATGAAGGTGGTAGCAGCGGTGGAAATACTTTCTTTAAAAACGCAGAGCAGGCCTATGTCCGCAATCTGGTCTTCATGCTGAAATCTACATCTCGGATTGAAAATAGCTATCTGGATGTGAATCTCAATGGCGGGTCCCCAACCCTCAGTGAGTTTTATGATTTGCTGGAAATTCCTTCTCTGGTCATCAAGCGCTTGAAGCTCTTTAAAGTGTATCGAGATGCCAGTGAGCGAGAGTTCCAACGACTCTATGAAAGACCTTATCAGGAGCTCTACAATCTTGAAAAGGAAGAGTTTGTCAAACAAGGTGGTCTCCCATCTCGCTTTGATTCCCATATGTCGCCTAAGTTGCGCAAGGCGTTTAATCAAAAACGAGATGCTGAGTCTAAAAATAAAATCATCAATACGACCTACCATTACTTTGCAGATGCTTATAAAGAAGATCCGCGGACGGGTGTTGAGTACATCACCCATGATGCTAATATTGAAGGTATGAAAAATACCATTCGTAAACTGGCTTCTTCTGACTTGGTGCGACGGATTTTCTTCTCTCAGTCCACCAAGGATATTGATATTCTTCTGAAAACGGGGGGCTTTTTATTGGTCAATACAGCCCGTGGTCCTGTAGACGATGACAGCTCCCGTATGATTGGTCAGATTACGGATATGATTGTGCAGAAAGGGGTTCTTAGACGGAATTCTAGCACGTTGGATCCATTCTTTTCCATTATCGAAGATGAGTACGGCTGGGTGACAACACCCAATACCGAGCGCTTCCTCAATCAATGCCGCAAGTATAATACGGCAGTGCTGGGTCTTTACCAGAATTATGAGCAGATTGAGGCTAGCCTGGGAGCTTCAGATACGGCTGCTCTGCTCAACTCTTATCGGAATATTTTTGTTTTCCAAGGTAGTTCCAATAAGTCAACAGAAACTATCGTAGAGCGGGCCGGAACGGAAAAGAAGGTCAGTCGGATGACCAATAAAGGCAGCGTAGATATGTTGGCAGGCAATGACAACAATGCTTCATCTTACCGAGAGGAAATTGCTGAGGAAGATGTGACTAATAGCTCTGAGCTCTTCCGCTTGGAAAAATTCCAGTTTGCTGGGGTTCATGTCATTGATGATGAAGAGAGTGAGCTAGTCAAGGTTACGCCGACGCCATCCTTTGAGCTTCCGATTTTCAAGGATCCTAACTACAAGGCACCATTTAATATAGAGGAAAATGAAGAAGATCGCCGTGCTTACGAAATTTGGAAAGAGCAGGTCGAGCGCTATTATGTTGAGCGCCATTCGGAAGGTGTCATTCCTTTTGACCGCTTTACACCAGAAGAGCAGCGTATTATTCTGGGGTTGGATGAGGAACACGAGTCTCTAGAAAAACCTAGAAAAAACAAGGCTAAGCGCTCGTCTGAAGGAGGAAAGCAATCGGCTGCGTCCAAGAGCATTGACCATAAAGGGAAGTCTCGGCCAGCAGTTCAGAAAAGCAGTCAAGAAAGCGGTTTGTCTGACCGACCAGTTGAGCCTGCTTCGGCTCAGCCGTCTAGTTCAGAACCAGTTACTAACTCTATATTAGATGCTCAGAGCAAGGACGATGCTCCAAGTATCAAGGCATCCTCTGAGGCTGCAAAACCACATATTTCCAAAAAGTATAATCCGATGATGGACGATTAAATATTCATAATAGAAGGAGCCTCTTATGACAACTGAACCCCAGTTAAGCTTAACTAAGAAAGAAGATATTGCTGTTCTAGGTGGCTTTATTCTTACCCTTTGCTTTGCCTGGTTTTTATGGCAATATCGTATCAATATCGGTCACAGACTGATTTGGTCGTCCGTCCTCTCCTTTTCCTTTCCTTTTTTCTATCTGATTTTTGCCTACCATTACCTCGTTTCTAGGACTTCTGCAAGGCTGCCTCTTCTTTTTGGAAAGAAATATAGACAGGCCAGTGATATGAAACTTTCTCTTGCTTGTCTGTGCTTTGTCTTTTTACTCTTGCTTTTAGGTGGTGTGGTAAGTAGCTTCTTTTCCAATCAGTTTAGTTTTGATAAGACCATCTTCATCCATAAAGATAGCCAGCAAGCCAAGCAGATTTTTAGTATGGAAGCTGGAAGCTATTCCGAGTTGCTTGAGAAGATAGAGAGTAAAGATAAGCGGGTTATTCTGTTTTATAAGCTTGCCTGCAGAAAGTGTCAGCGCGCTGTTCCTGAACTTTTAGCGCAAGTTCAAGACCAGGATAAGATTCTTTTTATTGATATATCCTCAGAGGCAGGGGGAAAGGCAGCACAGCGTTATGGTGTGGATCAGGCTGCGACGGCCATGGTCTGGGGAGATAAGGGTTACAAGCTCTATAGTCTGGCGACTAAGGAAGACGACGAGCGAATCACTCTTAATCAAGCTGAGCTGGATTATGTGGTCCAAATTCTTAATATAGACAACAAGTAGAAGTATGTTTTCTTTTCTGCAGGAAGTTCAGGCCTTTCAGAAACGAGTGTTTTGCTAAGAGCAGACTAGGTTGCCTACTTTTTATCATAAACTAGAAGAAGGTAGAGTTATGATATACTGATGATACCGGCAAGCAACAATTCCTTTTTTTAACTTTTTTCTGATTGGGAGCAGTGTTGATGACTGCTGTTTGTTGGTATCTCCTAAATAAGGTTTTACGACACCTTATTTACTTTAAATCTTTTTATTTGGGGGAGCTGGGGAAGCCTTATTCTCAGCTCTTCTAGCTTTTTATTTTGTAAGATGAAACAAAAAGTAACTTGCTTGAAGAATAGAGACGGTCAGCTTTTGCGGCTGTCTTTTTCTTTTTATCATAAACATTTATCTTGTTTTTTTGGGCTATAATACAGACATGGACAATAAAAAGAATAATAACGATGCTTTGGATGTATTTGTTGAGAAATATATCGTTGGAAATGTAGTCGTTCAGACCTTGAAACGTAGGGCTATCCTAAGGAAATTTTTAACTTTTTTAGTTCTGATATCAATGTGGCTCTTTTTGCTAATCAATGCTTATTTGTCTCCTCAGCGGATTGAGTATACAGAGGCGCAGCTAGCTACGAGCCGAGACTTTGAAAATGATTCTGGGCGTATTATGCTGACTAAGCAGGTCTATTCAGAAAAAAATGGCATCCTGCTCCTGGAATTTGAGACATCGGATTACACTTCTTCCATTGCTAAAGGTATCAATGCCAAGAACTTAGAGTGGATGCTCTATGCTAAAAAGCAGGGTGAAGATACTAAGATGGAGGTTATTCCTCTAGCAAACCATAAAATAGATGTCATTGTCAGAAATGTTCCAGAGGATTTTGAAGCCATCGCCCTTAATATTACCAATAAGACAATGGCTAACAAAGATGTAGATGTTGATATTGAAGAGTATAACGATATCACTTCCAGCGAAACACGCTATTCATCTAATAAGAAAAAGAAAAAAACGGATACGGCAGAGCTGAGCAATGAAGTGCAGTTCATGGTGGCTGCTCAGAGTGATAAACTTAAACATGCCTATCTGCAGGATTTGTCTCGGGAAAAGTTTGCCCTCAATGCTTTTGAAGAGGAAAAGAAATTCCAGATGAAGCAAATTGAGAAACTCCAGAAAGCCATTGAAAAGTTGGAAGCTTCCATTGAGGAAAATAGGACGACACTGGAAGATTTAGAGCGGTCAGGCCAGTATCTGGTTGGCAGTAATTTGACCGAAAATCAAGAGAAGATTGAAAATGTTGAAAAAGAAATCAACGGGAAGCAGATGAAGATTAATCAGGCTAAGGATAATATTTCTACCCTGCAGAATGCTGTTGATGCGCTGGATCGCTCCATGCAAGAAGTCCATGACGGGACTTATCAGTTTAATGCACCAATTACTTCAGTTGAGATGGATTTTTAAGAAAAAGGGAACTAGGACTAGCTACTTCTGGCTAGCCTAGTCTCTGTTTATGCTAGCTCAGCTGTAACGAAAAAGTTAAAGGAGAATCTTATGTCAGAAGAAAACAATTATGAAAACCGTCCCTATGGTTTTCCACGAGATCTTTTTGCGTCTGTCAAACTTTACGGCATCCGCCTTTTCAGTTTGCTCTTTGTATTTGGGGCTCCAATTCTTGCTATGCAGTTCACAGGCAGTGGGAAAGTCTTTCCAAAGCAACAAGCGGTTGAATACATCAGTTTCGTTGTGCTGACTTTTATCATTGCTCTTTATCTGATGTTCCCTTTTAACGGCGGAAAAAACAATCTTCATGCGATTAGGATTTTCTTAACGCGTCGACGTAAAAGATACCAATCCATTGACCGTATGAGGAGTAAGGAAGTCGCTAAAACAGAAAAGAGAGGGATAGGTAGAAGATAATGTTACAGACTGAAAAACTGCAGCAAAAAGAAGAATACCAAGAAGAAATCATGCCCGATACCTTGAAATTCCAAGACCCAGTGTCAATTGAGGAAGAGGAGAGCCTGACACCTTACCTGGATAAATACACAGAGAATGTTACGGAAAAGATTCGCAAGAAGATTGACAATTTTACAGTTTTTGGCCGGGATAAAGAGGTAGAGCAAGTCATTGTATCTCTTCTGCGGCAGACTAAAAACTCCCCTATCTTAGTCGGAGAAGCCGGGACCGGTAAAACAGCGATTGTGGACGGCTTGGTGGTAGAAATTCTAAAAGGCAATGTCCCAGATGAGTTTAAGCATGTAACAGTTCGTTCCTTGGAGTTGTCTAATATCTCCAGCAAGTCAGATGGAGAAGACATGGTTTCGCGGCTCAAGCGGATTATTGAGGAGCTAAAGGTAACCAAGGGTGAAAATATCCTCTTTATTGATGAGGTCCATACCATTGTTGGAGCCGGTGGTGACGGCAGTATGTTGGATGCCGGAAATGTTATCAAGCCGCCTTTGGCGCGTGGGGAAATTCAGATGATTTCTGCGACGACCTACGAAGAATACCAAAGTTCCATCGAAACCGATAAGGCCTTGGAGCGGCGGGTCCAGATGGTACCAGTCGAGGAGCCTACTGAAGACCAAGCTATTTTTATCCTTGGAAACATTCGTCGGCGTTTTGAAAAAGAAAGGAATATCACCATCACGGACGATGCAGTAGAGCAGGCTGTTCGGCTGGCTGTTCGTTACATTCCTGAGCGTTTTCTGCCCGATAAGGCTATTGACTTGCTGGATGATGCGACCGCTCAGGCTTATTTTGAGAAGCGCAAGGTAGTTGATATTGAAGATATTGCCCGCGTCATCCAGAAAATGAAGAAGATTCCAGTTACAACCATTCTGAAGGATGACTCAGAGAGGCTGATGAACTTCACTGATGAGCTGAAGAAGTATGTAAAAGGTCAGGATTTTGCAGTTTCACAGGTGGCTAATACCATCTATATCTCAAAGGAAGGTTTTCAACGGCCTAATAAACCTCTGGGAAGCTTTCTCTTTCTAGGAACAACTGGGGTTGGGAAAACAGAGTTGGCCAAAGCTCTAGCCAAGATTCTTTTTGACAATGTTGATGCTATGATACGGATTGACTGTTCTGAGTATTCCTCCAAAGGGGACAAGGATAAGCTGATTGGTAAAAATATTGTTGGATCTAAAGGCCTCCTAACGGAGCCGGTAAAAAACAATCCTTACTCTGTAGTTCTTCTGGATGAGTTGGAGAAAGCCCACCCAGACATCTACGATATTCTCCTGCAGGTGTTGGATGAAGGTCACTTGACGACAGGGACAGGGCGCAAGATTAACTTTAAAAATACTATCGTGATTGCGACGACCAACTCAGGTGCTGATGAAATCAAAAAGACTTACGCTAACGAGGGTAACTTCGGAGAGATGACTGACCTAGCTTATGAAGGTTTTATGAATCGGATTGTAGAAGAACTAAGCCTGACCTTCCGGCCTGAGTTCATCAACCGTTTTGGGAACAAGGTAGTCTTTAATATGTTGACAGCTGATATCATTGAGGCTATCGTAGATTTGGCTTGGAAGAAAGAAGAAAAACGGCTGGCTGAGCAAAAGGTCTATCTTCAATATGAAGACAAGGCGGAATTTTATGATTTTCTGCGTTCCAAGGGGACCAGTGTAGAAAATGGTGCTCGTCCTTTGGAGCGTCTGATTCAGGATCGGGTGACCGGCCCCATCGCCGAGAAGCTTTTTCTGTTGCAACGTCGAGGAGCTAAGTACAATGTTCTAATCAAGGTCATTGGAGAGGCACCAGATGGTATTTTTCACCATATTGACAAGCGGACACTGGATTTTGAAGCTACGAAAGTGGAGTAATCAGTTATCCCAAGCAGACTTTGATCTTTTGATTGGCCGATTAATAAGAGGTGCGTTGCTTCGGATTGAATTGAAGCTAAAAATCTATTTTGCTTTGCATGAGCTTGTATTTTCGAAAAGAGAATCAGATAAATCTTTTGGGAAAATCTTCATTTCTCTTTATGATACAGCGAAACCGATATGCAACTAGGCTATAATAAAGCATGATAAATAAGAAAAGGAGATACTACCTTGAAAAATCTTAAAGTTAAACAAAAATGGCTAGCAGTGATGACTGTCCTCGCTGCATTTCTGACTTCTAGTCCAGTTTTTGCAGGCGGGAAAAACCCGTTTGATTCAGTCAATCAGGGAGCAGATAAGGCGACGCAAAATTTTACTGCCCTTGGTTTCACTATTGCCGTTGCTATGTTGGTTGTAGCTGGTATTGGTCTGATGTTATCACAAAAGATGCGTGAATGGGCTAAAGGCCACATTGTCTATGTAATCATCGGTGTTGTTGTCATTGTCCTTGCCAGTCAAGCCGTTCCATTTATTCAGCAAATGTTTGGTGGTTAATCTATGGCAGGATTTGGTTTAGGAAAAGGAGGAGTTATCAAAGACTCCTCATTTGTTTATATTGAATGGGAAGGCAAGGACTCTCCCAAGCACAATGCAGCGATTAAGGATTTAATTGAAGATCTGGACGAAGAGCATTTTCTAGACACTGGGACCATGGAGGACAGTCTGCCTTATCTGACTTTTCTTCAGGCGGAGGTTCTTTTTCGTGCCTTGCGGGATCAATTTGGGGATTTTACTTTTGCTAAGGTCTCTCTGGCGAATAACGAAAGCGGCAAGCCCTCTATTGAAGACGAACCCAGTATCAGCCCTTTTCTGATTGATCATACTTATGATAATCTGATGACCAAGCTGATGGAAGCTTCCTTGCGCGATCCCCGTTTCAAAGAATACACTTATGATGACTTGGCTCTTTATTTTACGGATAAAGAAAATGGGATTTTAAGAACATATGCGGAAAGTCTGGGCTTATCTCAGGCGGATCTTCCTTACTTCCCTATTGAGTCAGATGTGCAGGGAGCCCTGCAAAGAGCTAGTTCTAAAAAGATTAGAAATAAAGGAGTATCTGAAATGGGAGAACAAAATCCGCTCTTGAGCAAGATTGCTCTGGGGCTTGGGATAGCAGGTTTGTTGATTGGCCTTGTAGGTGTTGTTATTGGTATCATGGGTAATAACAAGCGAGCAGAGCTAGAGGCTCAGACCGCTTATCTTTATCAAGAGCAGCAAAACATCCAAAAACTTCAAGCAAAAGAGCATGCAGCGGATGTGTTTGGACGTTTCTTTATTCCAAATTACTATTCTGGAAATAAGGAAGCGCTCAATCCTTTCCTCTCTTCTGGAGATGCTAAATATACTCAGCCAGAGCAGGCTCAGGTTATCAGTAATCTGCTGGAAAGTGTCAAATTGGAAAAAGATGGTTCTTTTACCTTGACTTATGTGATTACTTTTTCGACAGCTGAAGGAGTCAATAAAATCAAACGCCTTTCATTTGGTATTAAAGAAGATAGCAAGGCTGAATATGGTTTCTTGATTACTTCTGAACCTGTCACCAGTATCTACATCAGTGAGAAAAAAGCTGATGAAGAAAATTCAGAGAAGCAGTCGGAAGAAGGCGATAAAAAACCTGAAACAGAAGGCAGCTCAGATAAATCCCAGCCGTCTGAATCCAGCCAAGCCTCTTCCGAAGAAGGGAAGTGATATGAGTGGGTACGCGTTACGAAAACCTTCAAGACCTATTTAGTAAGGCTCCTCCTATAAGAGCTGGTGGTGTAGGGGATAAATGGACTTATAATGCCCCGGAGACTCAAGCTGGAGCTAATTTTTATGTACAATGGTCTAATTATTTATCATCTATTCCTCAGGTTTTTGCTTATTTTCTCTACCTTCCAGGTTGGATTACCAAAGCACTGTATTCTATTAGTCTATCCTTAGAAACGATATATAATAATTTATTTAAGTTATTTGGTTTCTTTGATTATCTTGAAAAGAATGATACCTTTATCGGACAGATTTTTGATGGCCTGCAAAAACTTGGGATTGTTGTTTTTGTCTTACTTTTGATTATGTTTGTAACAGCGAATTTTGTTACAGGTCTAGCAAGATATAAAGATATTATTAGCCACTTTCTTTTGGTTACAGCAGTTGTAGGATTACTGCCCCAGGCTATTAAGCAGTTTTCTGGATTCTTGGCTCGTGATGCGCAAACAGTAAGAACAATGTCAGACGATGGGAAATCTGGTTTTACCTCCTTATCCCTAAAGCCTTATGAAAAAAATGTAGTTGATTTATACGTGGTCATCCAGAATAAATTTGATATCAATGTGCTAGGGATGGACAGTAAAGGTTTCTTGAATCCATCAGAGACTAAATTAAATAATTTAAGTGATGATAATTTATTACAGACTGATTTTGCTGCTTGGTATGGAGGAACGGACCAAGAAGTTTTGAAAGAATTTGACAATAACTCAGAACTGAAAGGAGTTGGTCACCTCCTGAGTTCGGTTCTAATATCCAATGAGCCAGATAATGTTCGGATTGCGGAAGTTAAGCCAGGTTTTTGGAGCGATTTAGAGAATGTTTTCTCTGCAGTTTATCTTCGCTATAATGTTAACTGGATTGGACTTATTGTTCAACAGATTATTTTAATAGCCTTGCTCATCAGTATGTCAATTAAATTTGTTCAATCGGTTTTTCAAGTTATTGTGGCTGGTATGATTGCTCCAATCGTTGGCTATACTTCTGTTGAAAACTCAGATAAGTTCAAGGAATTGCTTCAGACCATTTTTGGCACTATTACAGGTATTTTCTTTGAGGTTATCCTACTTCGAGTTGCTATGAGTATTTTAAGAGACTTTCCTACCATATTGGTTAAAGGGATTTCTGGCCTATCTGAAGATGGTTTTAGTACAGGGCTTGGTTATTGGGAAAATATCATGGCTTCTATAATTATTTATGCAGGAGTGTATTTTGCTTTAACTAGTGGTAATAGTGCTGTTGAGCGTTGGTTAGGTGTTTCTCCGTCTCAAGGCGGAGGAAGCAAACTGGCCGGTATGGCCGGCGCTGGTATGGCTGCGGGTGCAGCAGCTTCCCGCTCTGGCATGAAAATGGCTAAAGCAGCCCCTGGTGTGGCTAAGAAGTCTGCTCGTGGCGTTGGAACGGCAGCTCGGAAAGCGGTTGGCGGCGCTAAAGGTGCGGCTCGAGGTGCTGGTGCAGCAGTCAAAGGAATTGGAGCTGGAGCTGCTCGAACTGTTGGCGGCACTAAGGGTGCTATGGAAGGCATTAAGCAGGCTGGCGGGGTTGGTAAGGCAGCAGCCAATCTAGGTTCTCATGCTAAAGCAGGTATTGATAGTGCTTATGATAGCGCCAAGAACTCTGTTAAAGGCACGGCAGAAGGAGTTAAGAATTCTGTTAAAAATGTTGGCAGTGCTGCTAGAGAAAACTATAATGCTGGAAGAACAGCGGTTTCTAATACTTTAGCTTCTGGAGCCAACTCGAAGGCAGGAACTAAAAGTGAAGCATCAGGTGTCGGAAATGCTGCGACAAATGCGAATAAGCCGAATCAAGCTAAGCAGGGAATTGGTGGAGCATCTGGCTCGCAGATTTCTAATAATACCAATAATAAACCGTCCAGTTCTTCAAACAACGGCGGTATCAATAAGAATGATTCTGGGAAAAAATAATGTAAAAACGGAAAGAAACTTACCTTTCCGTTTTTTCAGTCTTGACAATCATTTGAGATATAGTATAATGAACTTGTATAAATTATTTATTGCTTTTCAGTTGGGTATGAGGCCTGTCGGCTTCATTCTATCTTTAAGAACTGACTTTCTACTCTTTACTGAGACTTAGACTGCTTAAGAGATAGTGCCAAAATACAGAAAAACAATCTACGAAGCTATGGGATTGGTATTTTGAAAGATTTTGTGTGACAGCTTAGACATTTATGACTATCGGTAATATTATGACTTTTCGGGCTATGGCTTGAAGAACACTAAGAAAGATTTTTTCAAAACTGACTACATAGGATGTTTTGTTATTAGAATCGCTTTTTGGTGTGCTTTGAACTTGTTTGAAGGGTCTTTTTTGCTGAACAAATGAATGTCGAATCAGAAGGTATTTCCAGTTGGAAAAAATTCTGATTTCACAGGTGTTCAAATGGCAAGCTACGAGTGTGGCTTTTTTTGTTTGGACAGACTTATGAACGCATCAATAAAGGAGGTGATCTTATGTATCGAAAAGATTGTGAGCTCAATCTAAAACAAGCTCCCTTTCGAGTATTGATTTAGAGTCCTGATGGACTAGGAATCAATGCATCTTTAACGAAAGGGGGGATATAAATGATGGATCCTATTCGGGAAATCATTCTTCATGTTGTCAAGTCAGTTCTGTCATATATTTTTTATAAATGTATTGACTGCTGGTTTGATACTATCAGAAGTCGTAAGAACAGCGCGAAAAAACCACGCCGGTTCCCGACACGCCGCAGAAAGAAATAATTCTGCGCCCCTGTGTTCAATATATAGAGAACGTAAAAAAGCCCTTATCTATTGCAGTAGATAAGGGCTTTGGGGTAATAAGCAAATGCCTAGAACCTATTCGGGACTTCAGTATACCCTATTTTTTCAATTTTGTCAATGGGGATCAACTTAAAGAAAGGTCTTTTTCAGTGTTCTTTATCTTACTTTGAAAGTTTTTTGCTGGTTTGATACTATCAAAAGTCGTAAGAGCAGCGCGAAGAAACCACGCCGGTTCCCGACACGCCGCAGAAAGAAATAGTTCTGCCGCCCCTGTGTTCAATATCTAGAGAATGTAAAAAGGCCCTTATCTATTGCCGTAGATAAGGGCCTTGGGGGCAATAAGCAAATGCTTAGAACCAGTTTTGGAACATTTATTATACCTTAATTTTTCTATTTTATCAACCTGTTTTTTATACCTGAGATGGACTGGTTCTGAAGTTTAGGAGAACTTTTTATCATAGATTGTTTTTTTCTGAAATTGCGTTATAATATAGTAAATAAAGAAAGTAAAGGTGTCGTATGATGAAGAAAAAACCTATTCTCTTGCTTTTAGCAGCTTCCGTAGTTTTCCTTCTGTTTTTATCAGCCTGCAGCTCCAATAAGGGAGGCGATACTAATGGTTCCAGTTCCGAAGTGCAAAAAACGAAAGAGGGAATTTATGAGCATCTAAAAAATGCAAAGAATGAAATTTGGTATGTAACTAAGGAAGTATCAAAAACCTCTTATCCTTCTTATATCTATATCTTCAACAAGGGAGAAGTCAAAGGTTATAATTTATTTGATGCTAATATAGAAGGGAAATCTTTCGGAGATTTAGCGCAGATGTCCGATAAGGAAATTATTGATTACTATGAAAGTCAGGAAGGGGCAGCTTTAAAAGGTCTCTCTGAGCAGGCAGATTCGTTTTATGCGAGTATCAATCAAAATGAGGTGTCTAAGGCAACATCTGAAGCGTATAAAAAATACGCAGACGGGAATGGCGAGCTTCCTGCTGTTAAGTACACGGTTAAGCTAGTGACAGATGAAAGTGGGACTGGTGTCGAAAGTGAGAATATCGATATCAATCTCTTGGGTGTCGGGCAACATGCATCAAGAGTTGGAGAATTTCCACATTATACTGCTGTCTTGAAGCATGTAACAAGCACTACTAAGATTTTTGATAGCACCTATAATGGTTTTGAAACAGAGGATGCTGCGAAACCTTTATTTGTTACTCGTAGTAAAAAGCAGTTTGACTTAGATACTACTAAAACAAATGCTAAGGGACTGGAAATAGAATAAAAATGGAAACGGAAAGAAACTTACCTTTCCGTTTTTACTGTCTTGACAATCATTTGAGATGTAGTATAATGAACATGTATAAATTATTTATTACTTTTCAGTTGGGTATGAGGCCTGTCGGCTTCATTCTATCTTTAAGAACTGACTTTCTAATCTTTACTGAGACTTAGACTGCTTAAGAGATAGTGCCAAAATACAGAAAAACAATCTACGAAGCTAAGGGATTGGTATTTTGAAAGATTTTATGTAACAGCTTAGACATTTATGACTATCGGTAATATTATGACTTTTCGGGCTATGGCTTGAAGAACACTAAGAAAGATTTTCTCAAAACTGACTACATAGGATGTTTTGTTAGTAGAATCGGTTTTTGGTGTGCTTTGAACTTGTTTGAGAGGTCTTTTTTGCTGAACAAATGAATGTCGAATCAGAAGGTATTGAACCGCACCCCAAAAGTTAGACAGAAAAAATCTAACTTTTGGGGTGTTTTTAAATGAAATTAACTTATGAGGATAAAGTTCGAATCTATGAACTAAGAAAACAAGGAATCAGCTTAAAGCGACTTTCAGATAAATATGGAATGAACCTTTCAAATCTTAAGTACTTAGTCCGATTGATTGATCGCTACGGAATAGAAAATGTCAAAAAAGGGAAAAACCGTTATTACTCTCCTGAATTAAAACAAGAAATTATCAATAAGGTTTTGATTGAAGGTCGTTCGCAACTAAGCGTATCTCTGGATTATGCTCTCCCAAGTAGTGGATTACTTCCAAATTGGCTGGCACAATACAAGAAAAACGGGTATACTATTGTTGAGAAAACAAGAGGAAGGCCAGCTAGGATGGGACGTAAACGGAAGAAAACTTGGGAAGAAATGACAGAATTAGAGCGACTTCAAGAGGAGAATGAGCGTCTACGTACCGAGGTGGCCTACCTAAAAAAGTTAAAAGAGCTAGAAGACAGGGACGAAGCCTTAGAGAGAGAAAGGCAGAGACAGTTAGAGAAATGGTTTCAGGAGGATTTCGATTAGATTTACTTCTTGAAACGGCACATTTAGCTCGCTCAACTTACTACTATCACTTAAAACAGCTAGATCAACCAGATAAGAATCAAGAACTTAAAGCTGAAATTCAGTCAATTTATAGTGAGCATAAAGGAAATTATGGCTATCGGAGAGTTACTCTTGAACTAAGAAATCGTAGCTTCGTAGTCAATCATAAAAAGGTCCAACGGCTGATGAAAGTCCTTGGCTTAGCGGCTCGAATTCGTCGGAAACGGAAGTATTCTTCCTACCAAGGAGCGATTGGCAAGAAAGCAGAGAATCTCATTCAACGCCAGTTTGAAGCATCCAAGCCAATGGAAAAATGCTATACGGATGTGACAGAGTTTGCCATTCCAGCAAGCAGTCAAAAACTCTATCTATCGCCAGTTTTAGATGGTTTTAACAGCGAAATTATTGCTTTTAATCTTTCTTGTTCGCCTAATTTAGAACAAGTAAAAACGATGTTGGAACAGGCATTCACAGAGAAACACTACGAGAATACGATTCTCCATAGCGATCAAGGCTGGCAATACCAACATGATTCTTATCATCGGTTTCTAGAGAGTAAGGGAATTCAGCCATCCATGTCACGCAAGGGTAACAGCCCAGACAACGGCATGATGGAGTCCTTCTTTGGCATTCTTAAGTCTGAGATGTTTTACGGTTATGAGAAGACGTTTCAGTCACTTAAACAACTGGAACAAGCTATTGTGGACTATATTGATTACTATAACAACAAACGAATTAAGGTTAAACTAAAAGGACTTAGTCCTGTGCAATACAGAACTAAATCCTTTCAATAATTAATTGTCTAACTTTTTGGGGTCAGTACAGTATTTCCAGTTGGAAAAAATTCTGATTTCACAGGTGTTCAAATGGCAAGCTACGAGTGTGGCTTTTTTTGTTTGGACAGACTTATGAACGCATCAATAAAGGAGGTGATCTTATGTATCGAAAAGATTGTGAGCTCAATCTAAAACAAGCTCCCTTTCGAGTATTGATTTAGAGTCCTGATGGACTAGGAATCAATGCATCTTTAACGAAAGGGGGTAGTGTAATGGTAAGTCAATTCTGGGATATCATTCTTTATGTTGTCAAATCAGTCCTAGCATATATTTGTTATAAATGTATTGACTGCTGGTTTGAGACTATTAGAGGTCGTAAGAACAGCGCGAAGAAACCGCGCCGGTTCCCGACACGCCGCAGAAGGAAATAGTTCTGCCGCCCATGTGTTCAATATATAGAGAACGTAAAAAGCCCTTATCTATTGCCGTAGATAAGGGCTTTGGGGTAATAAGCAATGGCTTAAAACCAATTCTGGAGCTCTTATTATATCCTATTTTTTCAATTTTGTCAATGGGGATCAACTTAAAGAAAGGTCTTTTTCAGTTTTCTTTATCTTGCTTTGAAAGTTTTTTGCTGGTTTGATACTATCAAAAGTCGTAAGAGCAGCGCGAAGAAACCACGCCGGTTCCCGACACGCCGCAGAAAGAAATAGTTCTGCCGCCCCTGTGTTCAATGTATAGAGAACGTAAAAAAGCCCTTATCTACTGCAGTAGATAAGGGCTTTAGGGGTAATAAGCAAATGCTTAGACCCAATTCAAGAACCTTTATTATACCCTAATTTTTCTATTTTATCAACCTGTTTTTTATACCAAATACAGAAATTTTTAGGCTATTTGGATTATGTTCCCGCTAGAAAAGGCAGGAACTTTGATAACCAATTGAGCAAGATATAGCCGAACAGTAGTCCCGAGGTGATGAAACCTAGGAAAATCGCAAAGGTGTAGGAGGCTAGCTGAAAGCGAGGATTTTTTAAATCGTTCCAAGTGACTCCAAAACTTCCACCAAGACCGCCGCAGATGGATGTTAGTGTGAGAATGAGAATACGTTTAAGTTTGGAGTGAGCTAGACTAGAATAGCTGAAAGCGACAGGAATTTGCCAAAGCAGCCAGACTAGTAGAGTTAGAAAGGGATGTTGTTGGATAAAACTGGAAATCAATAAACTGCCTCTTAGGTTATATTTCTTCCTATTTTATCCCAAGAAAGGGCAAAAATCAATCTAAAACAAGGGCTTCTGCTTTATCATAAAGCCTTATGAGATTTTGATAAAGTATAATGTTTTTATAATACTTAAAATAGAGAAAAGGATAGGATTTATGGCTCTAAAAAAACCAAGTTCTTCCAAAAAAATGGGAAAAAAGAAAAAACAAGAAACAACCGGAAACGGTAATAGTCGGCTTGGGAAGATTGCGGAAAATCAATTTTCTTATGATACAAAGGAGTTTGAAAATCGCGATTTTCTTTCTACGGTCGAATTGCTGGACACTAAGGCGATCTTAAACAACGTCAAGGGACAGCCGATTGCTTTGGAAAATGGCTATTCAGGCTATCTGCAAATCATGGAAGTGAGAGGGAAAGATTTGAATTCTCTTTCGGACAATGAGCGGCAGCGAACCATTCAGAACTTCAGGAAATGGAACTCTGAGATCACCTTTGACTATATGTTTGAGTCTACAACTCTACCGACAGATACTTCCGAACAGATTATTGAGTCTAGACGGATTTTAAATGAAGTTCGGCGAGAAATGAGCAAGACCGGAATCAGTGAAAACCGAATGGAGCAGCTGAAGGATCGGGAAAGTATTCTCATGCAGAATATTCTGTCGGAAGAAGCTGTCGAGCAGGAGTTATACAATGCAGAATTTTTAATCTGGCTTTACGGAGACACTATTGAAGACTTGCATAGGCAGGTGCGTAAGGCTCAGACTAGCGGAAATGGGGATTTTGTTCCAGTTATTGTTTCGGCTAGCAAAAAAGAGCAGATTCTTAAGCAGTACAACAATCAAAATGAAAAGGTGTAGTAGAGATGTTTTTAAAGAAACGAAAAGTTAAAAAGTTGATAGCTAGAGGCTATGACTTGCCCTTCATCAGCCGGATTCAGCCTCAGGGGAATATTGACTTTAAATCCGATGACCGCTATTGGAAGTCAGGAGATGGTTATCATGCAACCTTGTTTGTAACGGGATATCCTACAGGTGGCCTGAATGACTACTGGGGTACGGAACTGATGCAGGTACAGGGAACTAGAGCCTTTATGCATGTCACTCACTTAGATAATAAGCTGGTGCAGGAAAAGGCCTCCAAGGCTGTCGAAGAAAAGAGTTCACGGATTGATGAAAATCAAAAAGCTACTAAGAATCAGGCCGAACTGGATGAAGTGCAGGATTTGATGTTGCTGGAACAGGATATTCGCCACAATAACTCGGGCGTTAAGGGTATTTGGACCCGTATCTATGCTTCGGGGAATACTGAAAAAGAGCTGTTTGAAAAAATGTCTGAGATTAAAAATGGGGCGCCGAAATTTTCCATGACGTCCTTTATCGGTGAGCAGGACATTGAGTATCATTCACCTTTTGTTCCACCTTTGCGTCAGAAGGATTTGCCCAATCACCGTCAACCCCAGCCGGTGCCGGTACGGGATTTGTCTGGTGGTTATTGGTTTAATCACACCAAGCTGGCAGATCCGCATGGAACTTACTTTGGCTACACGCCAACCAGCGGTGCAGTCAACCTAGACTTCCTGCAGAATGATGATATTCGGACTCGGCCTTTTATGTTTGTAGCCGGCGCTCCTAAAATGTATCAAAAGAAGTTCGTCCTTAAGCACACGGATTCCCTCTATGCCCGAGGACACAAGATTATCAATATTGACTTGGATGGAACTTTTCATGATTTGACAAAGTTTCAATATGGGAAAGTGCTTAGTATGTCTGGTGGGGCTAATAAAATCAATATCATGCAGGTTCTCCCAACCATGACCAAAGAAAATGGAGTTGAAGTCGATGAAATCGGCTCCTTCCGTCTACATGTGGCTAAGCTAAAAAGTATTGCTCAGGTACTGAACCAAGAGATTACTTCTGACGATCTGTTGCGCTTAGAAGATTTGATTACAGATTTTTATGTATCTATTGGCTTATGGCAGCACAATGCAGAGAAAAATGCCGAAAAGATTCATATCACAACGATTGTTAATGATGAGCATCCTCGTCTGTCCCAGTTTTGTTCGTTTTTGGAACAGCGTTATCGGGCAGCAGGAAAGGCCGGAAATGATCATGATACGAGATCAGTAGGACGTATTTCCAAAACTTTCAGCTCTCTCAATAAAAACTACGGTCCAATCTTTGATGTCTACACCAACTTTGAAGACTTGTCAGAGGAGCAAGTGGTGACGATTGATCTGTCGGAGCTGACTAAGACACCTATGCTGCTTAATCTTCAGCTGACCCAGGTTTTGTCTCTGATTTCTTCTTATGTGGTTAATAACGGGAAAATTCAGCGGCAGAAGCGCAAGCAAAATCTGTCCCTGACTCATGATCAGTTGACTCACTATGTGATTAATATTTCTTCAGCACAGATGGTTTTGGATATCCGCTATTCTCAGTCAGTAACTTTCCTGGCTGATATGATTGAGGAAATGGGGACAAACTATGCAGGAGTTGTACTGGAAATGTCCTCCCTGCAGAATGTTTTAGTTGCCAGCGGAAATACAACCCTAGATATTTACGCATCATCCATCAGGCGGATTTTCTCCCTGATGCAGTATCGTGTCTTTGCTAATACAGATGAGACTACAGTCCACCTACTGGCGGACGCTCTGAGAGAGTCCATGACAGAGTCTGAGCTGGAAACTTTGCCTAACCTAGTTCAGGGGCAGCTCTTTCTCAATATCGCTGGGCATGGGAATGTTGTCTTTAACCAAGAATTTTTAGGGAATGAACTAGAAAGATACGCCAGTGTAGATTAGGAGATGATATGCTTGTTTTACGGTTTAACAACTGGTTTTACTCAACCAAAACCTTAAAAACCTTCTTTTGGCTGCGTTGGATTGCAACAGTAGCTTTTGGTGCCGCTTTTTTGCTCGGCTTTGGTCTGAACTTAGCTTATTTGATGGCGCTATCTGGAGGTCGCTTGGTGACGATGACTTTTTCTGTCTCCTTAATTGTTGGAGCAGTTGTTCTTTGCTTTCTCCTTGCTCAGGGAAAGTATCAGGCCATTGTTCCAGTTTTGCTGCTGACCTTTCTTCCTTCTACGCTCTTGACAGAGTTTGGGGTGACCGCGGATTTATATTTGCTCTTGTTGCTGTTTATCTGTTATTTAGAGTCTGTTCATCGCCGGTTTGTGGTTAGTGTAATAGCTAAGCTGAGTAAGGAATTTTCTCCTATATATAGCAAACGTCTGAATAATAAGAAGCAATATCGGGCTTATCGTCATGCCTATATGGTGCTGGAACTGTTGAATCCTGATGATTTTCGGCTGACCAAGGAAGTGACTAAGACAGTATCAGACAAAGTCACAGGGTTGAATGAAAAAGAAATCACCAGAACCTTCAAAATCAAGGGTGTATGGGGCTCGACAACTATTACTGATGAGCTCTACACTAGTCCCCAAAAAGGCCGTTTTTCTGTCAGACGAAAAATTTAATGCGTAAAATCAATATAGAAAGGACTTCAGGCAGAAAGGGAACTTCCTCTGCCTGAGGAAAATGTAAATGGTAAAGTACAGACTTGTCCGGCCAGATGTAAAAAAAGCTGAAAGGCATGAGGAGAGGGAGGCAGAGTCTTCGCATTCTACAAAAAGACGTATCCGAGGCCCCATTTCTCTCTATAAGGATACCGTGGAATCCTATCGTGCCAAAAAGGAATCTGTCAGCAATTATTACCAAAACATGGTAGATGAGCAAAAAACCTACTATGATCATGGTGATGACTGGCAGATTCAGGAGCAGTACAAAAGAGACCGTGAATTTATCAAAAAGCTTTTAAAATACGGTCTGGTTGTAGCTGTCCTCGTCGTATTGTACTGGCTTTTACGAACTTTTTTTTGAAAGGTGTAGAGAAGTATGGTATCAGAAACAGCCAAGAAAGCAGCTAAGAAAGCAGTGAAGGGTGCGGTTAAAAAGGCTATCTTTTTAAAAGTCTTTCTTTGGATTGGAATTCCTGTTCTGCTTATCTTGCTGATCATGTTTCTATTGGCAGCTATCCTGATGGGAGGAGGAGCTGAAAGTAGCGGCGGATCCAGTGATTGTAATCCAAGTGGTCAAACCTCTCCCAATACAACAGAAGAGACAACATCGGCCAATAGCTCTATAGAAGAATTTGTCAAACAGCACGAGAAGGCTTATTTAGACTCCTGGAAAGTAGGTGGCTTTTTGCCGTCCGCCTCTATCGTACAGACCCAGATTGAGACCTCTTTTGACCAGAGCGTCCCATCTTTTGGTAAGGCTCATAATATGGGTGGGGTCAAATGGAATAAAAGGTCAGATTTTACTCAGACTATTTCTTTATATGGAAATAGCTCCGTAGCTGAGAGCGGACCAGGTACAAATGTTGGAGATGGGACTGGAGGAGAATATGCATTCTTCTCAACCTTTGATTCAGGTATTGTCGGCAAGGCAGAGTTTATGAAAAATCAGACTCTCTATAAGGGGGCTATTAACAATACAGACGGAATCAGTACGCTTAGTGCCATTGCAGATGGTGGTTGGGCAACAGATCCATCCTACAAGACTAAGTTGCACGACCTTTACAACAGCTTGGGCTCCAAGTTTAAGTGGCTAGATGAGAAGGCCATCTCCCAGTATGGCTCTAGCCCTGTAACATTAACTTCTTCTGGCGGTGATTCTTCGGGCAGTGAAACGGATAGCGGTTCCCCTTCATCCAGCGGACCCAAGAAAAAAGGTTGTAAAGATGGTAGTTCGACTGGGACCAATGGTGATGCTGTTGATGGTTCAGGCAAGGTGCCAGAGGATATAACTGCTGCAATCTATACTCCAAGTACTCTTCCAGCCAGTTTAAATCCTTATCTTTTAGATCCAAGAGCTTTTGGTATGGAATATGGTGGCAGTGGAGCTAACTGGGAACACCCTGATGAGTTCTTTCTGGCTGGTCAGTGTGTTAATCTGACTATCAGCTTTGGGAATATTTTGTGGGGCCATAAGGGAGTTGTCATTGGGGACGGGATTGATCAAGCGGATGCCTGGGCAAGGATCTTTGGGAATTCTACAAAGAAAGCACCCAAAAAAGGAGCTATCTTTTCCTGTCTAAGTGACAGCGGAAATCCTGCAGGACATACGGGGATTGTCTGTCATGTCTTTGAGGACGGCAGTATCCTGACCTGTGAGCAGAATAGTCCAGTTAGTGGTACAAATGCAGGTAAACCCTTTACTTGGCACTACTGTGTGATTAGGCCGGCTGAGCAGGCAAAGCAACAGTATAAGTTTGCTTATCCAGATGATAGAGAGCCTAATCTAGGCGGTAATAAAACGGGAGCGAGTAGCTAGCCAGACGAAAAGAGGTAATGATGAATCCGAGAAAGAAAAGAAAATTAATGTTCACCTTAATTTGCTTAGGTACGGTGCTCTTCATAGCCATGCTTGTAACGGTGTTTTTAAATAGGCAGGCTAGGAAGAAGGCAAGAGAAGCGGAGATTTCTCAGACGAGCTCTACAGATGGGTCTTCTGAAAGCTATTCATCTCAGTCGTACCGTGAACCAACACCTAACGAGAAAAATTATCAGCATGCGCGTGCAACCCTAGAGAGACCAGAGAGCGTGGTGACTGAAGAGAAAAAAAATAAAGTGGCTGAAGCTTTAAAGATAGCGGTCGAGGATATCAAAAAGCATCCTGATACAGCAAATATCTCTGGGAATATGGATAATCGTTTAGCCTCTACTTCTAGCCCCATGGTCCTAACGTTTGCTATGGCCATAAATTTAGCTGGTTATAACATAGATGAAAGTAAAACAGAGGTTTTTAAGTCCTACAGTGATGATGTGCTTCAGTTCCTCTGTGTCATGACCAAGGAAGGGAAGGAAAATTCCTATTTTGTCGGTAACTACAATGACTATACCGGCCAGCTTCAGATTGCTTCCTACCACGGTGGCAATATCAGAGTTCGGGGAGACTGACTTTATTCATTACTATTGCTGTATATTCTCACTGCAACTGGTGAAATAAATCGGTTTAGGTTATACTAGAAGACAGAAAAGCAAAAGGTGAGGTTGTATGCATAGTCATTTAAATACAATAGAATTGGATCATCTAATTGAGCAATGCCAAAGTGGTGAGCTGAATGCAGTGGATTTGGATCCTCTCTTGGTCTACGAGATGGAACTCAGAATTAATGAACGCTTAGCAGAAGATCAGGAGCCTTTGATGTTTACTTTTCACGAAGTTGCCTATAACGGCTTTGTTCCGAAGGCTCACTCTGTTTGGGTTCGCGACCGTGATTATGTTAGGTTGTTTGGCTTTCTCTTTTTCACTGTAGCTTTGATTCTTTTATTGCTTTGGATTTTTTCTGGTGGAAGCTTATTCAGTGGTAAAAATTTTCAATCTATCCTAAACTTACTCTTCCTTTCTATTGTAACTTTTCTCATGCTCCTCTTAGTTTCCAACAAACCAGAGGATGATTTAGAAAAAGAAAATAAGTAAGCACTGCTAATTTTAGCGGTGCTTTTATAATTATTCGCATCTTATTTTATTGCTTGGTTCCAACAATCCAGAGTGAAAGTGGTTGCGAAAGGTCACAGAAAAATAGTAAAACTTTTTACGATAAACAGAAAAACGCTTACTCCTGAGCTATAATAGGAATAGCAAATAATTGAAAGGACATTCTGTTATGAAAAAGAATAAAATAATCCTTCTATCAGCCTCTGTTCTACTTGCAGCATCTATTGGTGCTAATCTTGTCCATGCTGATGATCCGAATCCAGTGATCCCACCGAGCGATGAACGCCCAGTTCAGCCGACTCCGCCAGTAGATAACAACGGCAATAATAACCAACCGACCCCACCACCTGCTGATAATAATGGCGGTAATGATAACGGTGGCAACAATGGCGGCGGTAATAATCAGCCGACCCCACCAAGCGATGATGGGAATCCAGTTCAACCCACTCCACCAGTAGATAACAACGGCAATAACAACCAACCGACCCCACCACCTGCTGATAATAATGGCGGTAATGATAACGGTGGCAACAATGGCGGTAATGGCGGTAATAACAACGGCGGCGGTAATAATCAGCCGACCCCGCCAAGCGATGATGGGAACCCAATCCAACCGACTCCACCGGTAGATAACAACGGCAATAACAACCAACCGGCCCCACCGCCTGCTGATAACGGCGGCAACAATGGCGGCGGTAATAATCAGCCGACTCCACCGAGTGATGATGGGGGTCCTATCCAGCCGAACCGTCCTGGTCAGCCGAAACAACCAGATCCCAAGCCAGCGGTACCAGATCCATCTGACCAGCAACCTGCGCCAAAAGCTCCTTCCAAACCGAAAGCTAGCCAGAAGCCTGCTGATCAGGTAGCGAAAGGAAATGGAGCAGAGCCAAATGCTGCTGATCCAACCATTTCTGTGCAAGGTTCAGCGGAGAATTCGAACAATAAGGCGAAGGAGAACAAGCCTGTTGCTACTCCAGCTGCCCCAGTCCTTCCTGCCACTGGAACGAACCAAAGTTTTCTTGCTTTAATAGGTACTGTCATGCTATCGGTATTAGCCCTTGTTGGGTTCAAACGTAAAAAAACTGAGTGATTTCTCAACATAACCTTCTAAGTTTAAAAGTCTGATTTGTATTCAGACTTTTTCTTTTTTCTCTCTTTATGATAAAGCTCTATAGGTAATATTTCCTGTATAATTTTAAGTAAGAAATATTATAAAAAGGAGGTGAAAAAGGATTGTCCAATATCCTAAGTAAACATAGAATCAAACAAACCGAAACCGGAAAGTATGTGGCCATTGTTCCGTCCTGTTTTAGTAAAGATTATTACCAAAGCTTTTATATGAGACGACTCCACCCTAGTCGTTCCTTTCCTTTTCGCTTAAACGGTCTTTATGAAATTAGTTACCAGAATGAAGCGGATTTTCTTCTGGTAGGACGAGAACTGTCCCAACTGGAGAAAGACATTCTAGTCTTTATTGCTCGTTTTCGCAATGTCCAGAAACTTCATATCCAAAAAGAGATGGGAAGCAATGTCTCGGGGAAGCGTATTGAAAAGGCGGTTCAAAAACTATGCCAGTATTTTTTGATTGAGACTTGGGAATTTCCGCGACAGGACAAGCCTGAAGTTAGTGCAGCTGCTTACTCTATCAGCCAAAATGGCTATCGCTTGCTGTGCTATTTTCAATTAATCGAGCAGCAGGAGTATTATAAGCAGGAAAATTTATTTGAAGATGATCTTTATCAGCCTCTTCGCTTTTGGAAAATCGTAGATACCTATCAGATTTTCAAATTATCAGCTCATTACAAAGGTTTCTTGCCTCAGAAAATGTTGGCTCCCCAGCCCTATACCATTAAACAGACCAAAAAGAAAACAAATTCGTTGGGAGAAGAGAAGAAGACCCAGACAGAAAGACAGATTTTTTTGCGTCAGGCTCTTTTGCAAGGAGAGTTGCTCTTTGAAAATCCTAGATTGCAATATGTCTTTGACCTCTACCCTCTCGTGACGGAAACAGACTTGGAGGAACTTCTGCTGATTTTACAACATTGGTCTGTTTTAGAGGATCCCTATCGCTATTTGGTTTTGATTGTGGATTCTTGGGATCGTGTAGAGGAAGTTAGTCACAAGTATGACTTATCTGCTTATGAAGCTAATATCCTATTTTTTGATTTGGACAGCGCGCAGCATGAGGATTTACAGAGCTCTCTCTATCAGTTTGATGCAGATAGCAGAAGTTATTCTCTTCTGCCCTTTAAATTACGCATCCAGTAAAGTGCTGGACAGCATTAGGCAATGACTTTTTAGAGCTATGTTATAAGACTGGACTGAATAAAATTTAACAAAAAAGTTTTTGGTTAAATTTATAGAATTTTTTAAGAATTGTGGTATACTCTTAAAGTAGAAATTCCACCTTTTTTGACGACAATTCTTGCTCCTTAAAACTCCTACCGAGATATGATTCGAGACTCAATAAGCGGTTTCGGATAATGGACGCAAGAAGATAAATTGGTGTTCTGACAGGCAGAGTACAAAACCTAGACGAGATGATAGAAATAAAAGAGGAGTCAAAATGAATGAAGCAAAAACCCGATGATAAGAAATATTTAGTCATCCATGGAGAAAAACTAATACAGGAAATAGCTCAAGACTTCCCAGTTGTAATCCAAGAGTATGACGGGACCAAGGTTGGTTTGGTGGAAATTGATAATCCAGAACAGCTTCCAGAAAAATTAAAGGCATTATTTGAAGACGGTATTGAAATATTATAAAATCAGGCACTGAAATGAATCAGTGCCTGATTTTATATATCTAAAACGAAAGGAAATCGCGGGTAAGATGAGGCAATCAAGTCAGCTAAACTACAAAGGTCAGTCGAGCATAAAGCAGGACTGACACAGTCTTGTCAAAATCTTACTCATAGACAAAAGTTAGGGGCTCTTGAGTTTTCATATCAATGTATTGTCCTTTGTAGTACATGACATTGGCTTTTCTCAGCCAAGAGGTAATCTTGTCACGGACATTGAACTCAATGCCCAACTCAGCTTCAACTTTTTTAATTTGCTTCTGTTGCATCTCTCTTGAGAAGAATCGGGCCAAGATATCTGTATCGATGAGATGCTCAGCAATGATGATAGCAGGATCCTTCAAATAATTAATAAAATTTTGATAAGTCAAACTTTTTAAGAAGTCATTACATTTATCAATAAAGCGCTTGGTCATTAGGCCCTCTTCGAATTGAAGCAGAGGGAAGTAAAGAAGGCGATAGTAGGTTTCAAAGATTTCGTCAACTTCTTCTTCACTGAATTCTTTGGATAGGGACTTACTAATGGGACGCTGTCCACCATAGACATTGATGCCGATTTCTAGGCACATGTTATAGGGGCTATAGCCCAGCAACATGCAGTTGATAATTTCTTGATTTTGCTCATCTTTGCTCTGTTTCCTAAAGTATTTCAGCTTATCTTCCAAAAATATAATCTTAATTTCCATGAAACGTTGCTCCTCTGTAAATCAGTTAACGGTCCTAAAATAAAGTTGATTTAAAATCAATCAATTTTCAAGAGCTCGTCTGTGTTTACGTTAAAAATTTTCGCAAGTTTGATTAGTTTATCGCCTCTGATGTTCAGTTGATTACGCTCCATATGAGAAACGGTCATTTGAGAAACACCTAGTAATTTTGCTAGTTGAGCTTGTGTCATTTTATTATTGCGCGCCCGCAATTCTGCTATCGTTACCATAGAAGACTCCTCAAATTTTATGACTAAAATTATATACTCTTTTTTTTATTTTATCAATAGAATTGTTGATTTAAAATCAATTCTTTTAAAATATAGTTTTTTTAAATAAGCTATAAAGGCGGTTTCATAGGCTTTGTAGATATTATTACATTTTCTTTACATTTTCGCTGATTTATTCTCTCCTTGCTAGTATAATCTATTTGAAAAAGATAGATTTTTTAGGAGACTAATCAATGGCAACGGTAGGGGAAAGAATAAAAAAGCTGCGGATTGCTCAAGGATTTACTCAAGCGCGCCTAGCATAGATTTTACATGTTAGTAAGGCTGCAGTCTGCAAGTGGGAAAGCAATACTAATCTTCCTAAGGTTATGGAGCTCAAGAATATGAATAGTCCTTTTCATGTTTCAGCGGATTATCTTTTAGGACTTGCTAATCGTTCGGCGATAGAGCAGCTAGGCAGCGAAAAAAAGCTTAAAGCTATGGCGGGCTATTTGCATTAATTAGAATCTCCAGAAAGGAAACAGGCCTGCATAGATTTTGTTATCAGTCAGTTCAATGAACAGGAAGCTGTAAAAATAGAGGCTGAAAAAATTCAGCGGGCCTTGGATGAGCCTGCTGAAGCGGTTCTTGATATGAATATTATTGTGGATTCCAGCTTAGATTTTCAGGGTATGGACAAAAGTTGACAGTAAATTATAGCGTTTGGGTCTAAAAATAGAGAATTCGGTAGAGATAGGAATTACACTCTTCTTTTAGCGAGGAGAATTTTGGCGGCGATAGTAACTTGATTGAGATTCGACCAGTCTATTTTGTTCTGATAGACATGAAAGAGTAAAGGAGTCATTTTGAGAATGGCTTCTTTTGTTTTAGGGGTTAAGGAGACGAGAGCTTGTGTATCCTTTTCATGGATAATCTGGAAGTTCTCCTCCAGATGTTGGATGACCTGCTGATTAGAATAATCTTTTTGACGGAGCTGGTCAGCTACTTTAGCTCGAATTTCTTTCAGATGATTCTTTGTTGGGATGACTTTAATGATAAGTCCCTCTTTTTTCAATACTCGTTGAAATTCATGGTAATTAGCTGGTGAGAAGATGTCCAGCAAGACATCCATGCTTTGATCCTGAACGGGTAAGTGTGCCAAATCCCCGACGAACCATTTTACAGCCAGGCTCTGATCACTTTTTGCAGCTAACTGGATGGAATCTTTGGATAAATCAAAAGCGTAAATTTCTTTGTTGGGGAATTTTTCCTGAATTTTTCGAGCATAGTAGCCCTCTCCGCAAGCGACGTCTAGAATGGTCTGTTCTTCAGGCAGGGTCTGCAGCAGATCCTGCAACTCATCTAGGATATGCTGATAAAAGCCGGCTTCCAAGATGACTTTTCTATTTTGAAAGCTCGTTTTGTCATAGTCTCTAGCTTGTTTGACCTGGGGAGCTAGATTGACATAACCGAATTTGGCGATGTCGTAGGAATGGCGATTAAGACACTTGAGGCTGCTTTCTTCCATAGCCAAGCTTTGCTGGCAAAGTGGGCAGGCCAGAGCCGAAGCTTGGGCAAAGCGGGCGAGTTTTGGTTTCATGAGAACTCTCTTTCTATCTGTTTTTATAAAGTTGAATGTCCTTTCCTTCGTAAGACATAGAAAAATCCGATTCAGGTAATCGGATTTTTATCTTTAGTAGGTAAGGACAAAGTATTTCTTTTTACCACGGCGGATAACTGTCAGCTCGTCTTCCAGTTTATCTGAGTCGCTGAGAACATAGTCTAAATCTTGGATGCGCTCGCCATTGAGGTAGATAGCACCGTTTTGGACGTCCTCGCGAGCTTGACGTTTGGAGTTTACCACACCGGCTGTCACAAGCAGTTCTACAATATTGAGGTTGTCTTCTGCTTGGACCTGATAGTTAGGCACACCGCGCAAACCTTGTTTGAGTTCCTTGACAGATAGGTTCTTGATATTTCCGGCAAAGAGCTGCTCAGTGATGTTGAGGGCTTCCTGATATGCTTCTTGACCGTGAACCAGACTGACCACTTCGCGAGCCAGGACTTTCTGAGCCAAGCGTTCGTGTGGTGCTGATTCAAACTGCTGACGAATCTCTTCGATTTCATCCAAGGACAGGAAGGTGAAGATTTTCAGGAAGCGGATAGCGTCTGCGTCCATGACATTCATCCAGAATTGATACATTTCGTAAGGAGAAGTCTTATCAGGATTGAGCCAAACAGCATTACCTTCTGACTTACCAAATTTTTTGCCAGTAGCGTCGGTAATGAGCGGAACGGTTATCACATGGCCAGTCTTGTCAGCCTTGCGGCGCAGGAGCTCTGTACCTGCTGTCATATTGCCCCACTGGTCAGAACCACCGATTTGCAGGGTTACGCCGTGGTTTTGATTGAGGGTATAAAAGTCATATCCTTGCATGATCTGGTAGGCGAATTCTGTATAGGAAATCCCTGTCTCAATCCGGCTCTTGACAGAATCTTTACTCATCATGTAGTTGACAGTGAAGTATTTACCAACATCGCGCAGGAAGTCGATAAAGCTGATGCTGCTGAACCAGTCATAGTTATTGACCATTTCGGCCTTATTATCACCTTTTTCAAAGTCCAGAAAACGAGAAAGCTGATCTTGGATGGATTTTACCCAGCCTTCTACTGTTTCCTTGGTTTGGAGACTGCGCTCTGCATCCTTAAAGGATGGATCGCCAATCAATCCAGTTGCTCCACCGACCAGAGCGTAGGGTTTATGGCCAGCTAGTTGCAGGCGGCGGCTGGTCAGAATGGCTACCAAGTGGCCTAGGTGTAAGCTGTCAGCGGTTGGATCGTATCCGGTATAATAAGAGACTTGTCCTTCTTCTAAGGCCTTGCGTAAAGCTGCTTCATCAGTGGTTTGGAATACCAAGCCACGTTCTTTTAGCTCATCAAAAATGTGCATCATGTCTCTCCTATTCTAAAAGCCAAGAAATTGGCTTATCTATATTTTAAATTTATGTTACTCTATTGTATCATAAAGCTTTTAAATAGCAATGATTCCTTGAAATAAATCATAGATATTTGGTATAATGGGAAGATAACAAGGAGAATCGAACTTGGAACAATTAATAGAAAAATTAAAAGAGTTCTGGGGAAAAGCCCAGCAGTTTATCAAAAAAATACATCTTCCAGAATGGAGCAAGAAAATCGGCAGTGGTAACAACGGCTGGTCTATCAGTGATGTTTTTGCTGTTTTCTTACGGACTTTTAAACTTCTGATGAATATGGCTTTTGTGTTTATCTTCTTTGGTGCCGTCATCGGTGCTGGGATTGGGATAGGCTATGCAGCTAGTCTTTTCAGTAAGGTGGAAGTGCCCAAGCAGGAAGAGTTGGTCAAGCAGGTGAATAATATCTCTGGTATTTCTAAGCTTACCTATGCTGATGGCAGCTTGATTGCAGAAGTGGACAATGATTTGCTCCGCATTCCGGTTAAGAGTGACGACATCTCTGAAAATGTAAAAAAAGCCGTTATCGCAACAGAGGATGAGAACTTTGAAACGCATAACGGAGTGGTGCCCAAGGCTGTGCTTCGGGCTACGCTCGGGTCAGTTGTTGGAGTTGGCTCGTCTAGCGGTGGATCAACCATTACCCAGCAATTGATCAAACAGCAGGTGGTGGGCGATGCGCCGACCTTCAAGCGGAAAGCAGCGGAGATTGTTGATGCGCTGGCTTTGGAGCGCTACATGTCCAAGGATGATATTTTGACCACCTACTTGAACGTTTCGCCGTTCGGGCGCAACAATAAGGGGCAGAATATCGCTGGTGTGGAAGAAGCTGCTCAAGGGATTTTTGGTGTTTCTGCTAAGGATTTGACAGTGCCCCAATCTGCTTTTATTGCTGGCTTGCCACAGAGTCCGATTGTTTATTCGCCTTATGCTGCGGATGGCAGTCTCAAGAGTGCAGGGGATATGGCTCTGGGCTTGGAACGTGCCAAAGATGTGCTCTATAATATGTATCGGACGGGCCATCTAAGCGAAAAAGAGTACAAGGAGTACAAGGACTACGACCTGACCAAGGATTTCAAGCCATCTGAAAGCTCGGAAAAATCTTCGCATGGCTACCTTTATTACACAGCGGTCGAAGAAGCCCAGCAGACCATGTACGAGTACTTGATTCAGCGGGACAATGTTTCTCAGCAAGAGCTGAAAAACAATGACACTGTCAAAGCCTACAAAGAATTGGCTGCTAAAGAACTGAGTGATGGCGGCTATACTGTCACCACCACGATTAACAAGAACATCCACACCGCTATGCAAAATGCAGTAGCCAACTATGGCGGCATCTTGGATGACGGAACTGGTGCAGTTGAAGTAGGAAATGTCCTCTTGGATAATAAAACCGGTGCTGTGATTGGCTTTGTCGGAGGCAGAGACTATGCTTCCAATCAGAACAATCACGCCTTTGATACGGAACGCTCACCGGGTTCGACCATTAAGCCGATTCTTGCTTATGGGATTGCTATTGACCAAGGTCTGATGGGCAGCGCCAGCGTTCTTTCTAACTATCCGACTAATTTTTCAAGCGGCGATCCAATCATGCACGTGGACAGCCGTGGTACAGCCATGATGGACCTGCAAGAAGCTCTCAATACTTCTTGGAATATCCCTGCTTATTGGACTTACCGCGGATTACGCGAAAAAGGTGTCAATGTCCGTGGCTATATGGAAAAAATGGGCTATTACATTGATGACTACAGCATTGAGAGTCTGCCTATGGGCGGGGGAATTGAAGTATCTGTAGCTCAGCATACCAATGGTTTCCAAACCTTGGCTAATAATGGAACCTACCAGAAAAAATATATGGTTGAAAAAATCACAGACCGAGATGGCAAGGTGATTTACCAGCATAAGGCCAATCCTGTTCAGATTTACAGTCCAGCAGCGGCTACGATTATGCAGGAGCTCATGCGGGGAGTTATCAATTCTGGGGCTACTACGACCTACAAATCCAGAATCAGTCAGGTCAATGGAACCTTGGCTGGAGCCGATTGGATTGGTAAAACTGGAACGACCAACACCAACGGTGATATGTGGCTGATGCTTTCTACTCCTAAGATGACTTTGGGAGGCTGGATTGGTCATGATGATAATAGCTCTATGGCGGCGTTGACTGGTTATAATAATAATGCCTCCTACATGGCCTATATGGCAGATGCTATCTATCAGGCAGATCCAAATGCCTGGGGTGTTGGTGATAAGTTCACTCTTGATCCGAGTGTGATTAAGTCTGATGTACTCAAGTCCACAGGAGAAAAGCCAGGTACAGTAACGGTAAACGGCCGCTCTGTTAATCTCAGCGGTCCGACAGTGCCTAGCTATTGGGCTAAAAACGGTGCTCCGACCACGACCTATCGCTTTGGTATTGGGGCATCAGATGCGGATTATCAGAAGGCTTGGTCAGCTATACTGGGCGGTTCTACCTCTAATTCTAATTCCAACTCCAATTCCAACAATAACCGGCAGGGGAACTAGCGCATCAAGAACAGTTTTAACTTTTCAGAAAGCGGATGAAATCCTTGCAATTTCTAGCTAAATAAGGTATAATGATAACAATAATTTGTCGTGTGCTTTATTTGAAATATTGTCCAAATAGAAGCTTACAGCAGTTAAATCAAACTTGAATAAGTCAGATTTAGCTGCTCTTTTTGTGCCTATTTTTAGGAAAAACGGGTTATGTAATCATAATTTAATTTTTCTGAAAATTAAACAAAAGGGACTGATTGTGGCTGTTTTGCAGCATTGTAAATGACAGAGGATTTTCCTCTGAAAACATTTCACAGAACTCGCCCTCAAAGCGTTGAGAAAAAGATATGTCTTTTCTCGCTTTATCAAGGGCTTAGTATCTTATCATAAAGGAGTAAAAACTTGGCAGGACATGAAGTTCGATACGGTAAACACCGTACCCGTCGTAGTTTTTCAAGAATTAAGGAAGTTCTTGATTTACCAAATTTGATTGAAATCCAAACGGATTCGTTCCAAGATTTCTTGGATCATGGTCTGAAGGAAGTCTTTGAAGATGTACTTCCTATTTCAAACTTTACCAACACCATGGAATTGGAATTTGTCGGCTATGAAATCCGTGAGCCTAAATATACGCTAGAAGAAGCACGTATTCACGATGCCAGCTATTCAGCGCCAATCTTTGTGACTTTCCGTCTAATTAACAAGGAAACTGGTGAAATCAAGACTCAGGAAGTCTTCTTTGGTGATTTCCCAATCATGACTGAAATGGGAACCTTTATCATCAATGGTGGTGAGCGGATTATCGTATCCCAGTTGGTGCGTTCTCCAGGGGTTTACTTTAACGATAAAGTTGACAAAAATGGAAAAGTTGGCTACGGTTCAACGGTTATTCCTAACCGCGGTGCTTGGTTAGAGTTGGAAACAGACTCAAAAGACATTGCCTACACTCGTATTGACCGGACACGGAAGATTCCATTTACCACTCTGGTGCGTGCGCTTGGTTTCTCAGGTGATGATGAGATCTTGGACATCTTTGGTGACAGCGACTTGGTGCGCAATACCATTGAAAAAGATATCCACAAGAACCCAATGGACTCCCGTACAGATGAAGCTCTGAAAGAAATCTATGAGCGTCTTCGTCCAGGTGAGCCTAAGACGGCTGAAAGTTCTCGTTCCCTTCTTGAAGCGCGTTTCTTTGATCCGCATCGTTATGACTTGGCAGCAGTTGGTCGGTACAAGATTAATAAGAAACTCAGCGTCAAGACACGCTTGCTGAACCAAACCATTGCAGAGCCATTGGTAGATGCTGAAACTGGAGAAATCTTAGTTGAAGCTGGTACAGTTATGACCCGCAGTGTGATTGACAGCATTGCAGAGCAGCTGGATAATGGTTTGAACAAAATCACTTATATTCCAAACGACTCAGCTGTCTTGACAGACCCTGTAGAATTGCAGAAGTTCAAGGTAGTGGCACCGACTGATCCAGACCGCGTTGTGACCATCATTGGTAATGCAAATCCGTCTGACAAGGTTCGGATCGTGACACCAGCTGATATCTTGGCTGAGATGAGCTACTTCCTCAACTTGGCTGAAGGTATCGGTCGTGTAGATGATATTGACCACTTGGGGAACCGTCGTATTCGTGCTGTTGGTGAGCTTTTGGCTAACCAAGTCCGTCTTGGACTTTCTCGGATGGAGCGTAATGTTCGTGAACGGATGTCTGTTCAGGATAACGAAGTACTAACTCCGCAGCAAATCATCAACATCCGCCCTGTGACTGCAGCCATTAAAGAATTCTTTGGTTCTTCACAGTTGTCACAGTTCATGGACCAACACAATCCGCTGTCTGAACTCTCTCACAAGCGCCGTCTTTCTGCCTTAGGACCTGGTGGTTTGACACGTGACCGCGCTGGTTATGAAGTGCGGGACGTGCACTATACTCACTACGGTCGTATGTGTCCGATTGAAACACCAGAAGGACCAAACATCGGTTTGATCAATAACTTGTCTTCTTATGGACACCTTAACAAATATGGCTTTATTCAAACGCCTTACCGTAAGGTAGACCGTGAAGCTGGTGTGGTAACCAACGAAATCGTTTGGTTGACCGCTGACGAGGAAGATGAATTTATCGTAGCGCAGGCTAACTCTAAGCTGAATGAAAAAGGTGGCTTTGCAGAGCCTATCGTTATGGGACGCCACCAAGGTAATAACCAAGAATTCCCATCAGACCAAGTAGACTACATGGATGTATCGCCAAAGCAGGTAGTTGCCGTAGCGACAGCATGTATTCCTTTCTTGGAAAATGACGACTCCAACCGTGCCCTCATGGGTGCCAACATGCAACGTCAGGCTGTGCCTTTGATTGATCCAAAAGCGCCTTATGTCGGTACTGGTATGGAATACCAAGCTGCCCACGACTCTGGTGCAGCGGTTATTGCTCAGCATGATGGTAAGGTTACCTATGCGGATGCAGACAAGGTTGAAGTCCGCCGTGAAGATGGTTCTCTTGATGTTTACCAAATTCAAAAATTCCGCCGTTCTAACTCAGGAACTGCTTATAACCAACGTACCTTGGTGAAAGTTGGCGATGTCGTTGAAAAAGGTGACTTTATCGCTGACGGACCTTCTATGGAAAATGGAGAAATGGCCCTGGGACAAAACCCAATCGTTGCCTACATGACATGGGAAGGTTACAACTTCGAGGATGCGGTTATCATGAGTGAGCGTCTGGTGAAAGATGATGTCTACACCTCTGTTCACTTGGAAGAATACGAATCAGAAACTCGCGACACCAAGCTTGGCCCAGAAGAAATTACCCGCGAAATTCCAAACGTAGGGGAAGATGCCCTACGCAATCTGGACGAAATGGGGATTATCCGCATCGGGGCGGAAGTCAAGGAAGGCGACATCCTAGTAGGTAAAGTTACCCCTAAGGGTGAAAAAGACCTTTCTGCTGAGGAACGTCTCTTGCACGCTATCTTCGGAGACAAGTCTCGTGAAGTCCGCGATACCTCTCTGCGTGTGCCACACGGTGCCGATGGAGTGGTTCGTGACGTGAAGATCTTTACCCGTGCTAATGGTGATGAGCTGCAATCTGGTGTTAATATGCTGGTTCGCGTCTACATCGCTCAAAAACGTAAGATCAAGGTCGGAGATAAGATGGCCGGTCGTCACGGAAACAAGGGGGTTGTATCCCGTATCGTTCCTGTGGAAGACATGCCTTACTTGCCAGATGGAACACCAGTTGATATCATGTTGAACCCACTCGGGGTACCATCTCGTATGAACATTGGTCAGGTTATGGAGCTTCACCTTGGTATGGCAGCACGTAACTTGGGCATCCATATTGCGACGCCAGTCTTTGATGGAGCAAGCTCAGAAGACCTCTGGGATACAGTTCGTGAAGCTGGTATGGACAGCGATGCCAAGACTATTCTTTATGACGGACGTACCGGTGAGCCATTTGACAACCGTGTATCTGTCGGTGTCATGTACATGATTAAGCTCCACCACATGGTAGATGATAAACTCCATGCCCGCTCAGTAGGTCCTTACTCAATGGTTACCCAACAGCCGCTCGGAGGTAAAGCTCAGTTTGGTGGACAACGTTTTGGTGAGATGGAAGTTTGGGCCTTGGAAGCTTACGGTGCTTCTAACGTTCTGCAAGAAATCCTGACTTACAAGTCAGATGATGTCAACGGACGTTTGAAGGCTTATGAAGCTATTACTAAAGGGAAACCAATTCCAAAACCAGGTGTGCCAGAATCCTTCCGCGTTCTTGTCAAAGAATTGCAATCTCTTGGTCTGGACATGCGCGTTCTCGATGAAGATGACAATGAAGTAGAACTGCGTGACCTAGACGAAGGTGAAGATGATGACGTGATTCACGTTGATGATCTTGAAAAAGCGCGTGAAAAAGCAGCTCAAGAAGCGAAAGCAGCTTTTGAGGCTGAAGGAAAAGAATAAGAATACACACTGATTAGAAAATGAAGAAAGGTAAGAAATAGTGGTTGATGTAAATCGTTTTAAAAGTATGCAAATCACCCTAGCTTCTCCAAATAAGGTCCGTTCATGGTCTTATGGGGAAGTGAAGAAACCTGAAACAATCAATTACCGAACCCTGAAACCAGAACGCGAAGGCCTTTTTGACGAAGTGATCTTCGGTCCAACAAAGGACTGGGAATGTGCCTGTGGTAAGTACAAACGGATTCGTTACAAAGGAATCGTCTGTGACCGCTGTGGTGTTGAAGTAACTCGTGCTAAGGTTCGCCGTGAGCGTATGGGCCACATTGAATTGAAGGCACCTGTTTCACATATTTGGTACTTTAAAGGAATTCCAAGCCGCATGGGTCTCACTTTGGATATGAGCCCACGTGCCCTGGAAGAAGTCATTTATTTTGCGGCTTATGTGGTGATTGACCCTAAGGATACACCGCTAGAGCACAAGTCCATCATGACGGAACGTGAGTACCGTGAGCGTTTACGCGAGTACGGCGCAGGCTCATTTGTAGCCAAAATGGGAGCCGAAGCTATTCAAGACCTCTTGAAACAAGTGGACTTGGAAGCTGAGATTGCTGTCCTCAAAGAAGAATTGAAAACTGCTTCAGGTCAAAAACGGATCAAGGCTGTCCGTCGTTTGGATGTCTTAGATGCCTTCTACAAGTCTGGCAATAAGCCAGAATGGATGGTTCTTAATATCCTTCCGGTTATTCCGCCAGATTTGCGTCCAATGGTTCAGTTGGATGGTGGTCGTTTTGCGGCATCTGACCTCAATGATCTCTATCGCCGTGTTATCAACCGGAACAACCGTTTGGCTCGTTTGCTTGAGTTGAATGCACCTGGTATCATCGTTCAAAATGAGAAGCGGATGCTTCAAGAAGCGGTTGATGCTTTGATTGATAACGGTCGCCGCGGCCGTCCAATCACAGGACCAGGTAGCCGTCCACTTAAATCATTGAGCCACATGCTCAAAGGGAAACAGGGTCGTTTCCGTCAAAACTTGCTGGGTAAACGGGTTGACTTCTCAGGTCGTTCCGTTATCGCTGTTGGTCCTACGTTGAAAATGTATCAATGTGGTGTGCCGCGTGAAATGGCGATTGAGCTCTTCAAGCCGTTTGTGATGCGGGAAATCGTTGCCCGTGATATCGTGCAGAACGTAAAAGCTGCCAAACGCTTGGTAGAGCGTGGAGATGAGCGTATCTGGGATATTCTGGAAGAAGTGATCAAGGAACACCCAGTGCTTCTTAACCGCGCACCGACCCTTCACCGTCTGGGAATTCAGGCCTTTGAGCCAGTTCTGATTGACGGTAAAGCTTTGCGTTTGCATCCACTGGTCTGTGAAGCCTACAATGCCGACTTTGACGGTGACCAAATGGCTATCCACGTACCATTGTCAGAGGAAGCGCAAGCTGAAGCTCGCATCCTCATGCTGGCTGCTGAGCATATCTTGAATCCGAAAGATGGTAAGCCAGTTGTAACACCATCTCAGGATATGGTCTTGGGGAACTACTACCTGACCATGGAAGAGGCTGGCCGCGAAGGCGAAGGCATGATTTTCAAGGATATGGATGAAGCGGTCATGGCTCTCCGCAACGGCTATGTTCACTTGCATACTCGTGTTGGTATCGCAACAGACAGTCTTAATAAGCCTTGGACAGAAGACCAGAAGCATAAGATTTTGATTACAACTGTTGGTAAAATCCTCTTTAACGCGATTATGCCAGAGGAATTGCCTTATCTGCAAGAGCCAACCAATACTAACTTGACAGAAGGTGTGCCAGCTAAGTATTTCTTGGAGTCAGGACAAGACATCAAGGAAGTCATTGAACAGCTTGAGATTAATGTTCCGTTTAAGAAGAAAAATCTTGGTAACATCATCGCAGAAATTTTCAAACGATTCCGTACAACAGAAACATCTGCTCTTCTTGACCGCTTGAAGAACTTGGGTTATCACCATTCTACTTTGGCTGGTCTGACAGTAGGTATCGCTGATATCCCAGTTGTCGAAGACAAGGCTGAGATTATTGAAGAATCCCATAAGCGTGTTGAACAAATTACTAAACAATTCCGCCGTGGTATGATTACTGACGATGAACGCTACAATGCAGTTACTGCTGAGTGGCGGGCAGCTCGTGAGAAATTGGAAAAACGTCTGGTTGCCAACCAGGATCCGAAGAACCCTATCGTTATGATGATGGACTCTGGAGCCCGGGGTAACATCTCTAACTTCTCCCAGTTGGCCGGTATGCGTGGTCTGATGGCTGCGCCAAATGGACGTATCATGGAATTGCCAATCTTGTCTAACTTCCGTGAAGGGCTGTCCGTTCTGGAAATGTTCTTCTCAACCCACGGTGCTCGTAAGGGTATGACCGATACGGCCCTTAAGACAGCCGACTCGGGTTACCTGACTCGTCGTCTGGTTGACGTTGCCCAAGATGTGATTATCCGTGAAGATGACTGTGGTACAGATCGTGGACTTCTTATCACTTCTATCACAGAAGGCAAGGAGATGATCGAGTCTCTGGAAGAGCGTCTCAATGGTCGTTACACTAAGAAAACAGTTAAACATCCAGAAACTGGTGCGGTCATTATTGGTCCAAATGAATTGATCACAGAAGACAAGGCGCGTGAAATCGTTAATGCTGGTGTTGAAGAAGTGACAATCCGCTCCGTCTTTACATGTAACACCCGCCACGGTGTCTGCCGTCACTGTTACGGTATCAACTTGGCAACGGGTGATGCAGTTGAAGTCGGTGAAGCAGTCGGAACCATCGCTGCCCAGTCTATCGGGGAGCCTGGTACACAGCTGACCATGCGTACCTTCCACACGGGTGGTGTTGCCTCTAATACCGATATCACACAAGGTCTTCCTCGTGTCCAAGAAATCTTTGAAGCCCGCAATCCGAAAGGGGAAGCGGTCATCACTGAAGTCAAGGGTGAGGTTACTGCTATCGAAGAAGATGCATCTACTCGTACCAAGAAGGTCTTTGTTAAAGGCCAAACTGGCGAAGGTGAGTATGTGGTACCATTTACAGCCCGTATGAAGGTCGAAGTGGGTGACCAAGTTTCTCGTGGTGCTGCCTTGACTGAAGGTTCAATCCAGCCTAAGCACTTGCTGGCTGTCCGCGATGTCTTGTCTGTTGAAACTTACCTGCTTGCTGAAGTACAAAAAGTTTACCGTAGCCAAGGGGTAGAAATCGGTGACAAACACATCGAGGTAATGGTTCGCCAGATGATTCGCAAGGTGCGCGTCATGGATCCAGGAGATACAGATCTTCTCATGGGAACTCTCATGGATATCACAGACTTTACAGATGCTAACCGTGATGTGGTTATCTCAGGCGGTGTGCCTGCGACAGCTCGTCCAGTCCTCATGGGAATCACCAAGGCTTCCCTTGAGACAAATAGCTTCCTGTCTGCAGCTTCCTTCCAGGAAACAACTCGTGTCCTGACAGATGCTGCTATCCGTGGTAAGAAAGACCATCTGCTCGGACTCAAGGAAAATGTTATCATCGGTAAGATTATCCCGGCCGGTACAGGTATGGCCCGCTACCGCAATCTGGAGCCTCAGGCTGTCAATGAAGTTGAAATTATCAACGAAGTGACAGAACTGCCAGGTGGATTTGAAACTGAAGAAAATATTGTTCTTAAATAAAGAACTTTCCCTCCCGAAAATCGGGAGGGATTTTTTGTTGCAGCCGATAATTTCTTGCTCACCACTAAATATTATCCTATAATATACTTAGAAAGTTGTTTTTAAGTTCTCCGTTATGGATAAACAACTATAGAAGAAACACTCGAGATTTTCTATTTTAGTTTTTCTATGATGCGAGACGCCATATTCATTTTTAATCAGGGAGGTAGCTGGTTTTTTGTAGTATGATAGCACTAGGTTATACTATTTTAAAAATCCTAAAATAGTAGGAGGGGCAGGTTTGAAATTTTTAAAAAGAGGAGGTTGGTTTTAATGGTAGTGGTCGAAGATTGTAGAGAACAGTAGCTGGCATTTATCTAGCCAGCTCATTCAGGAAGGGAGGATTTTGAAATATAAAGAATAGAAAACAATTAGATTACAAATAGAATAATATTTTATTACAATGAATAAATATTAAAAAATATAGGCAAAAACCACAAAATTCTGCATAAAACAGGACTTTAAGCCTATAAGTTCTTTCCTTTTTATTTATTTTTTTGAGAAAACCGAAAAATTTCAGCAATTTTAAGTTACAGTTAAGTTAAGAAAATTAAAATAATCTTAAATAAGTTACCAACATGTAAATTACTATTAAGAAAGTATAAAATAATAGTTCATGCTTTGATTATTGAAACGCTTGATGGTAAAATAACTAAGGTTACTTAAAACAAACATTTTTTAGTAAAAAGTTAATATAACAATGTTGATTTTTGGTGAGGAAAAATGAAGAAAATTAAGGTAATGGTTGTTTTTGGAACTCGTCCAGAAGCAATTAAGATGGCTCCACTGGTTATTGAACTGAAGAAGCAGGCAGACTTGTTTGAAACGACAACAGTTGTGACTGCTCAGCATCGTCAGATGCTGGATCAGGTACTTGAAACTTTTAAGATTAAGCCTGATTATGATTTGGATATTATGGGGAAGAATCAAACCCTGACAGATATTACTGTCAAGATCCTGCATAAGCTAGATGATATCTTAAAGGAAAACAAGCCAGATATTATGCTGGTGCACGGTGATACGACAACGACCTTTGCAGCTAGTCTTGCAGCGTTTTATAATCAAGTTCGTATCGGCCATGTAGAAGCTGGGTTGCGGACTTGGAATAAATACTCTCCTTTCCCAGAAGAAATGAATCGTCAGATGACCGACTCTTTGACCGACTTGTATTTTGCACCAACAGAACAGAGTAAGGCTAACTTGCTCAAGGAAAACCATCCAGCAGAAACAGTTTTTGTGACAGGAAATACAGCTATTGACGCTCTCAAGCTGACAGTCCAGGCTGATTATCAGCACGAGGTTCTTGACCGTATTAATCCAGCTCGCAAGATGATTTTGGTGACCATGCATCGCCGGGAAAATCAAGGTGAGCCGATGAGAAGGGTCTTTCGAACTCTACGGCAGATTGTAGATGCCCATGATGATGTGGAAATTGTCTATCCCGTTCACCTGAGTCCAGCGGTTCAGGAAGCGGCTAGAGAAATTCTGAGTGACAATGAGAAAATTCATCTGATTGAGCCTTTAGATGTGTTGGATTTCCATAATATCGCAGCTAAAAGCTACTTTATCATGTCAGACTCAGGCGGAGTGCAGGAAGAAGCGCCTTCCTTAGGTAAGCCTGTACTAGTACTTCGTGATACAACAGAGAGACCAGAAGGAGTTGAGGCCGGCACCTTGAAGCTGGTCGGTACAGAAACTCAAGCAGTAGCAGAGGCAATGGAAGCCCTGCTGACAGATGAGTCACTCTATCAGGAAATGGCCCAAGCCAGCAATCCGTATGGTGACGGTAAGGCTTCTGAGCGGATTGCTCAAGCTATTGCCCACTATTTTAAGCAAACGGCTAGACCAGAATAATTTAAGACAGGAGTAAAAAATGTTTAGGAAAAAAGGACTAGAAAAATCATTAGCAGTCTTTGTACTGGCAATTGGACTAATTCTTTTCTACAGTTGGAATTTTGCAGCTAACATATTTTATATCGGAATCGCGCTGATTTTATTAGGTATTTTTAGTGTCTTTGTCCTATCTGATCTCTTGGTGACATGGGCTATGATTTTGGGTGTGGTTATCGCAACTTTGATCTTGCTCTTTGATGTAACCTATCTACCGGACAATCAGGTTCTCTTCTTGCTTTATGTCTTCCCTGTCAGCGCTTGGCTGACCAGCCGAGTGAATTTCTATCTCCATCAGCGCTTGGGATTAGTGCAGGATGACAGTGAAGATGCTGCTGAGGCCTATGAAGAAATGGTTCAGAAAGTAAATCAGAAACAAGCTCCAGCCTTTCAGGCCTTGTTGGTCCATTGGGCACACAATCATCATTTTTATCAAATTCACTCTCGGGAGTACAAGCGGATGCTCAAGAGAATTTTACGACTGCTTAACTGGGACTTCCAGAATGTAGAAACAGTTTACTATGTATCCAATGGTAACTTTCTCGTTCTGGTAGAAGATCTGGATCAGGAAGTCAAGGAATATTTCCAAGAGAAAGTGCGTGACGATTTAACGATGATGCACTTTGAGAATAAGAAAACTGACCAAAAAATTCAGTTTCAGTCCGGCAGTTTAAAACTTAATGCTCAAAACATTGACAAATTCCATAATTTCGATGACGCTTTGAGCAATCTGGAGCGTCAGCTTGAAACCGACATTATCGTAGAATACTAGGAGGTAAACACATGTCTTTAACAGAAGTATTTTTTATCATCTCTATGGTGCTAAGTATCTTTTTTGCTATTAGCTTTTTGGTCCTCTTCATTTATTATCTGGTTATTTACAATCGGGTCAATAAAAATTTTAGGGCGGTGACTCGTCATGATTAGTCAACTTATTATGATTGTCACTCTGTTCTCCATCTGGATGTCTCTGGCTTGGGCTTTAGTTATTCTATGCTCTTCCGTGCATTTCTGGATGAAACGCAGTGACTTCAACGTGGATACCAGCCCATTGGAACATTATCCTATGGTTACAGTCGTTGTCCCAGCCCACAATGAAGATGTGGTTATCGCTCAGACAACTAAGGCCATTCTGGACTTGGACTATCCTCATGACCGAGTAGAAGTTCTGCTCTTTGCAGACAACTGCTCGGATGACACTTATCAAGAAATGCTGAAAGTACAGGCTATGCCTGAGTATGCTGGACGTAATATTACAATTACAGACCGTACTGGTACGGGAGGTAAGGCAGGGGTGCTGAATGACGCCCTGAAGATGGCCAAGGGTGAATATATCTGTGTCTATGATGCGGATGCCATGCCAGAAAAGAATGCTCTTTACTTCCTAGTCAAGAAAGTTTTGGAAGATCCAGAACGCCACGTTGCTTCTTTCGGACGCAACAAGACCCGCAATGCCAACCAGAACTTCCTGACACGTTGTATCAACCAAGAAATCGTTGTAACTCAGCGTGTTTACCACGTAGGTATGTGGCACCTCTTTAAGATTGGGCGGATTCCAGGTACGAACTTCTTGATTAACACTGAGTTTGTTAAGAGTATTGGTGGTTGGAAAAATGGTGCCTTAACAGAGGATACGGAAATTTCCTTTAAGATTATGCAGAGCGGCAAGCTGATTGCTTTGGCTTATAACTCAGAGGCCTTCCAACAAGAGCCAGAAACCCTCAAGTCCTACTACATGCAGCGTAAGCGCTGGGCTAAGGGGAATTATGAGGTAGTTCTTGCCAACTTCAAGCATCTCTTTAGCGGCGGTAATTGGCGCGTGAAACTGGAAGTGTTCAATTATTCTTGTATCTTCTTCTGGTTCAATCTGGCGATTGTCTTATCTGACTTGGTTTTCTTTGCCAATGTAGCGGCGATGATTACCCAGCTCTTTGTACCAGATGTGCGGATTCCTTTCGCTTTTGATGCCCAGAATATCTATATCGTCCAGCTGATGCTCTTTAACTGGCTTCTGATGATTTTGCTTTATCTTTTGCAGATCAATATCGCCCTGGCTTCTCAGTTTGGACAGGCGACCACCAAACAGATTTGGCTGGCTCTTGTGTCCTATTTGACTTACTCTCAGCTCTTTATCGTTGTTTCTTTAGATGCAGTAGGATCTGTTATCTTGGACAAGATTTTGAAGCGGAAAGAAACCAAGTGGGTTAAAACAAAACGATTTGCAGGTTAGGAGAAAGTGTGAAAAGAACAAGATTAAGATTTATTTGGTTTGTGACAATTCTGGCTGTCTTGGCTGGTATCCTGTTGTACACCCGCATGGGCAGTACTCCTAATATCAAAAAGAAGATATACAGCCAATGGTCTAAAGAATATGTCGTAACCAAGGACAAATTGTCTTATATCAGGACGACAAACAGTAAGACTGAAGATGTTGTGCTGTCTGAGGCACAGGGTTATGGCATGGTGATTGCTGTGGATGCAGCTAAGCAAGGCGATGCCAGTTCGGCTGATTTTGAAAAGCTCTACCAATATTATCTAGCTCATCGTCTGAAAGATACCCAGCTCATGTCTTGGAAACAGACGATTAAGGATGGAAAGAGCAATCATGAAGACGAAAACAATGCTACAGACGGCGATCTCTACATTGCCTATGCTTTGATTCAGGCTGCTAAGCAGTGGCCGGACAAGGCTAAAGAATACCAAGATCAGGCTCAGGCCATTCTGAAAGATGTCTTGGCATATAACTATAATGAAAGTAACGGCGTTTTGACGGTTGGGAACTGGGCAAATGCAGAATCGAAATTTTATAATCTCATGCGGACTTCTGATACATTGCCGCAGCAGTTCCAAGCTTTCTATGAGTTGACAAAGGATAAGCAGTGGCTGACAATCCGGGATAACATGCTCAGCAAACTTGAAGCAATCAGCGCTGATAATAAGACTGGTTTGATACCAGACTTTATCTGGGTTGAAGGCGACAAAGTTCGGGCAGCTGATGCTGATACGGTTGAATCTGCAAATGATGGCTATTATTCTTATAATGCCTGCCGACTTCCTTACAACCTGGCTCAAAGCAAGGATGAAAAAAGTCAAAAAATGCTGAAGAAGATGTTGAACTTCTTCCTCAGTCAAGAAAAGATCTATGCGGGCTACACTCTGAAAGGGAAGGCTCTCAATAGTAATCAGGCTGGCAGCTTTACCGCTCCAGTATTCTATGCGGCGAATAACAATATGGAATTCCGCAAATTGGTGCAGCAGAATAAATATCTCTTCATGCAAGGTTTGCCGTCAGATAATTACTATGACGCAGCTGTGACAACGATGATTGCTTTAGAAACTTTATAATGCAGAAACAAGCAAGATGAAAATTTTGCTTAAGATCATGCAGACATAGGGTGGGACAAAATAATGTTTGTCTCATCCTTTTTTGAATAAAAAGCTTGAGATTTATTTCGCAGACCGTTAAAATAGAAAGAATTTATAAGAACGCAACAATGGGAAATATATCCTATGAAAGCCTATACTTATGCTAAATCAGGACTTACCCAGTTTCTAGATGTTGAGAAACCTGTCGTATGTGTAAATGGTCCGACACTATTTGTTCGCATGGTTAAGAACACTATCCATGATGTTAATCTTCATATTATGAAGAGTAATCTGCTTGCCTCCGTTCCAATAAAATTCTTGTTTTCTGATTTTGAGCAAAATAGTTTTGTTCGTCAAAGAATTCATATATAATATACGGTACAAAGAGAGGACGAGTATGTATTGTGTAATTGAGATGTACGGGGACTATGAACCGTGGTGGTTCCTAGATGGCTGGGAAGATGATATCGTTGCAAAGAAGCAGTTTGATGATTATTATGAAGCCCTTAAGTATTATAAAAGCCGCTGGCTGCAAATGGAAGAGCAGTCACCTTTGTATAAGAGCCGCAGTGATTTGATGACAATTTTTTGGGATCCGGAGGATCAGCGCTGGTGCGAGGAGTGCGATGAGAATGTTCAGCAGTATCATTCGCTGTTTTTGCTGGAGAATGAGTGCAAGATTCCTAAGAGCAAGTATCGGCCAGGCTATACTAAGCAGAACGGCCTTGAAAAGCACCGAGCTTGCTCAGTCAAACTAAAATCCGCTAAGCCTCTTTAAATCGAAAGAATATATTTTGCAAATTTGATAATAGAGCAGCAGAAGAGACCTAACTTGTTAGAAGTTAAGTTTCTTCCGCTGTTTTTTCTTTTTCTGGATTTTTTGCGAATAGTAAGGTGAGGAGGATGTATGGTTCAAGAAATTGCAAAAGAAATGATCAGGCAGGCTCGGCAAGAGGGGGCGCAGGATATTTACCTCATTCCTAAGACTACTTGCTATGAGCTTTATATGAGAATCGGTGATGAACGTCGCTTTATAAAAACTTATGATTTCGAGCTTCTGTCAGCTGTTATCAGCCATTTTAAGTTTGTCGCAGGTATGAATGTTGGAGAGAAGCGCCGCAGTCAGCTTGGGTCTTGCGATTATGACTGCGAGGAAGCCAAGGTTTCAATCCGGCTGTCGACAGTTGGGGATTACCGTGGTTTTGAAAGTCTGGTCATCCGACTCCTGCATGATGAAGACAGGGAGCTGCGCTTCTGGTTTGAGCAATTGCCGGAGCTGCGAAAGAAAATTCAGGCTCGCGGCCTCTATCTATTCTCAGGACCAGTCGGCAGTGGCAAGACGACCTTAATGTACCATTTGGCTCAGCTCAAATTTTCTGGTCAGCAGGTTATGTCGATTGAAGATCCGGTTGAGATTAAGCAAGAGGCTATGCTGCAGCTGCAGCTGAACGAAACCATTGGCATGACTTATGACAGTCTAATTAAGCTGTCTCTGCGACATCGGCCGGATCTTTTGATTATCGGGGAAATCCGTGATCGAGAGACAGCTAGAGCAGTGGTTCGGGCAAGTTTGACCGGAGCTACGGTCTTTTCAACAATTCATGCCAAGAGTGTTCGCGGTGTCTATGAGCGGCTTTTGGAATTGGGCGTTAGCGAGGATGAGCTAAGAATGGTGCTGCAAGGTGTTTGTTACCAGCGTTTAATTGGGGGAGGAGGTGTCGTTGATTTTGTCAGTCAAAACTATCAAGAGCACGAAGCCGCAGTCTGGAATCAGCAGATTGATCAGCTTTTTGCAGAAGGACATATCAGTGCTGAGCAAAGGCAGACCGAAAAAATTGTCTACGCCTAAGCAGAAAAAGATTATTGAGCTCTTTCATAATCTCTTTAGCAGCGGTTTTCACTTAGCAGAGATTGTAGACTTTCTGAGGCGAAGTGCCTTGCTGGAGGAAGTGTATGTCGCAGAAATGCAGGCAGGCTTGTCAGCTGGTCAATCCTTTTCAGAGATTGTCAGTCGACTGGGATTTTCCGACAGCGTTGTAACCCAGCTGTCCTTATCTGAGCTACATGGCAATCTGACACTTAGTCTGGGCAAGATTGAGACCTATCTGGAAAATCTGTCCAAGGTTAAGAAAAAATTGATAGAGGTAGGAACCTATCCTCTCATGCTGCTGGGCTTTTTGGTCCTTATCATGCTGGGATTGCGCAACTATCTTCTGCCTCAATTAGACAGCCAGAATCTAGCTACTCAGCTGATTAATCACCTGCCTCAGATTTTTTTGTGGAGCAGCCTTGCTTGGGCCGCCTTGGTTTCAGTGGCTCTCTTTTATTATCGAAAGTCATCCAAGATTCGTTTTTTCAGCAAACTAGCAGCTCTGCCCTTTTTTGGACATTTGGTACAGGCTTACTTGACCGCTTATTATGCTCGTGAATGGGGAAATATGATTGGCCAGGGCTTGGAACTGAGTCAGATTTTTGCGATTATGCAGGAGCAGCCTTCCCAGCTCTTTCAGGAAATAGGAGAAGATATGGCTGCTGCTTTGCAAGGCGGTCAAGGCTATGCGGACAAGGTGGCGAGCTATCCTTTCTTTAAGAAAGAATTGTCCCTGATGATCGAGTATGGTGAGGTCAAGTCCAAGCTGGGGAGTGAACTGGAAGTCTATGCTGAAAAGACTTGGGAGGAATTTTTCCTACGTATCAACCGGGCCATGAATTTCATTCAGCCCCTAGTATTTATTTTTGTTGCCTTAGTGATTGTTTTACTTTATGCGGCAATGCTCTTGCCCATTTATCAGAATATGGAGGTTCATTTGTAATGAAAAAACTTAATACCTTAAAAGTTCAAGCATTTACCCTTGTGGAAATGCTGATTGTCTTGCTGGTTATCAGCGTTCTCTTGCTGCTCTTTGTGCCTAATCTGACCAAGCAAAAAGATGCTGTTTCAGATACAGGAACTGCAGCGGTGGTCAAGGTGGTAGAAAGCCAGGCAGAGCTGTATGAATTGAAGAATACCAATGAAAAGGCTAGCCTGAGCAAGCTAGTCAGCGCAGGAAATATCAGCCAGAAGCAGGCAGATTCATATAAGGCTTACTATGGAAAACACAGTGGCGAAACTCAAGCGGTTGCCAATTAAGGCTTTTACACTGCTGGAAAGTCTCCTCGTTCTTTTTGTTGTTAGTTTTCTACTACTAGGATTATCTGGATCGGTAAGGGCTGGCTTCAATCAGGTTCAAGAGCAACTCTTCTTTTTAGAATTTGAGCGGCTCTACCAGGAGACGCAGAGGTTGAGCTTAGCCGGTCATCAGAAGCTTTCTCTCAAGATTTCAGGACGTCAGATTTCCAATGGCTATCAAGAGCTGGACTTTCCACAAACTTTGCAGGAACATGAGCAGCAGGTCATTCAGTTTGACCGATCCGGTGGGAATTCATCACTCAGCAAAATTACTTTTCAGACGGAGGACAGGACAGTTGTTTACCAGCTTTATATGGGCAACGGAAAGTTTAAAAAGACGACATCTTCAGGCTAGCATTCTGCTGGAAGCTCTGGTGGCCATGGCAGTTTTTGCGGCTATTGCCAGTCTGCTTTTGGGACAGATTAGCCGGTCTCGTAAGGAGCAGCAGATCCTTCTGCAGCAGGAAGAGGTGCTTCGGGTAGCTCGTATGGCCCTTCAAACAGGACAAGAAGAGCTTCATATCAATGGAATTGCAGTGCGTCAGCTTAAGACAGATAAGCAGCTGCTGGTCTATCACGAAGGGGAGGTAGTTATTCGTGTCCAAAAACCTTAAAGTCAAGGCCTTTACTCTCTTGGAGGCTTTAGTAGCCTTGCTGGTTCTCAGTGGCGGTGTGTTAGTCTTTCAGGCCATGACCCAGCTCTTATCTTCAGAACTGCATCAGCAGGAAAACAATCAGCAGCAAGAGTGGTTTTTGTTTGCCGACCAACTGGAGACGGAGCTTTCGCGAAGTCAATTTGATAAGGTTGAAGACAACAAAATCTACATCAGACAGGATGGCAGGGACTTGGCCTTGGGTAAATCTAAGGGCGATGATTTCCGTAAAACAGATAAGAGCGGTCGCGGCTACCAGCCGATGATTTATGGTTTAGAAGCAGCTGACGTCCGTCAGGACGGTAAGCTTGTCTATCTTCATTTTCGCTTTGAAAAAGGCTTAGAGAGGGAGTTCGTCTATCGTGTGGAAGAAGAAAGTTGAGGCTGGTATTTTACTGTATGCGCTATTGATGGCTGCTGTCTTTAGCCTGCTCCTGCAGTTTTATCTCAACCGTCAAGTCAGCAGTCAGCGTTTGCAGCTTTTCAACAGGGAAAGGACGGAAGCCTATGCAATGGCAGTTCTGACAACAGCTACAGCCAAGGATGATAGCGGTGAGATGGAGTTTGAGCAGGGCAAGGCTGTCTATCGCAGGCAAGGGAAGGAACTGGAAATCAGCAGTCAGATCAGCAGCGGTCATTCCTATTCCTTTACTTTTACCATTTCTAAGAAGGAGGAAGAGAAAGCTAAGGAAGACAAGAAACCAACTGAGAAAAAGGAGAAAGCGGTTTCGGACGAAGCTGGGAAATCGGACTAATATAACTGTAAAATCTTTGTAATTTTATATATCTTGGAATGGGGCCTTATTTTTGGTATGATAGGATGAACGGAGGATTCCATGAATTTTGAAAAGATAGAACAAGCTTATACTCTGATTCTCGAAAACGTCCAGAATATCCAAAACGCTCTGGCGACCAATTTTTACGATGCTCTGATTGAGCATAACGGCATTTACCTAGATGGAGATACGGACTTACAAGAAGTTCTGGCCAACGATGAAAAAATCCGCGCTCTGCATTTGACCAAGGAAGAGTGGCGGAGAGCCTATCAGTTTATCCTGATGAAGGCGGCCCAGACGGAGCCCATGCAGGTCAATCATCAATTCACACCTGACACAATTGGTTTTCTGATTACTTTCTTATTGGACCAGCTAGCTCACGGAGAGGAAGCTGATGTATTAGAAATTGGCAGTGGGACTGGAAATTTGGCTGAGACTATTCTTAATCATACCCAAAAGAAAATAGATTACCTAGGTCTGGAGCTAGATGATTTATTAATTGACCTTTCTGCCAGCATTGCAGAGGTTATGAACTCTAAGGCTCACTTTGCTCAGGGTGATGCGGTTCGGCCTCAGGTTCTGAAAGAGAGTGACATCATTATCAGTGATTTACCGGTCGGTTATTATCCGGATGACAGTATCGCCTCTCGCTATGAAGTGGCTAGTCCGGATGAGCACACTTATGCCCACCATCTTCTAATGGAACAGTCGCTCAAATATCTTAAACCGGGAGGCTATGCCATATTTCTGGCGCCGAATGACCTCTTGACCAGCGCTCAAGCTCCTCTGCTGAAAAAATGGCTCCTAGCCAAAGCACAGTTCATCGCGATGATAACCTTGCCAGAGTCTATTTTCTCAAGCAGCAAGCATGCCAAAACTCTTTTTGTCTTGAGGAAACAGGAAGCGAATAATATTCAGCCTTTTATCTATCCTCTGCGGGATTTGCAGGACCATGAAGAAATGTTTAAATTCCGTCAAAGTTTTCAAAACTGGTACAAAGATAGTGAAATTCAAACAAAATTTTGATATAATAATTTTGAAAACGCTTAAAGAGGTGAAGAAATGTCGAAAACAATTTCTATTAATGCAGGAAGCTCAAGCTTAAAATGGCAACTCTATTTAATGCCGGAAGAAAAGGTCTTGGCTAAGGGCTTGCTGGAACGGATTGGTCTCAAGGATTCTATTTCAACAGTGAAGTTTGATGGTCGTTCAGAAAAGCAGGTTCTTGATATTGCAGATCACACGCAGGCCGTAAAAATTTTGCTGGATGATTTGAAACGCTTTAATATCATTGAATCTTATGATGAGATTACCGGTGTGGGTCACCGTGTTGTGGCTGGTGGTGAATACTTTAAGGATTCAGCCCTCGTTGATGAAGAAGTGATTCAAAAGGTAGAGGAGTTGTCTCTTCTGGCTCCATTGCATAATCCAGCCAACGCTGCAGGCATCCGTGCTTTTAGAGAAATTCTGCCAGACATTACCAGCGTGGTAGTCTTTGACACCTCTTTCCATACAACTATGCCGGAAAAAGCTTATCGCTATCCGATTCCGACTAAATATTACACTGAAAACAAGGTCCGCAAGTACGGAGCTCACGGTACCAGCCATGAGTATGTAGCCAAGGAAGCTGCGAAAGTTTTGGGTCGTCCGATTGAAGAACTCAAGCTTATCACCTGCCATATCGGTAATGGAGCTTCCATCACAGCAGTTGACAAGGGCGTTTCTGTAGATACCTCTATGGGATTCACACCACTTGGCGGCGTCATGATGGGAACGCGGACTGGGGATATCGACCCAGCTATCATTCCTTACCTGATGCAATACACAGATGACTTTAATACTCCCGAAGATATTAGCCGTGTTTTGAATCGTGAATCTGGCTTGCTTGGAGTTTCTGAGAAGTCAAGTGATATGCGTGATATCCATGAGGCGATGCGGGCAGGTGATGCCAAGGCTCAATTAGCCAACGATATTTTTGTCGATCGGATTCAAAAATACATTGGTCAGTATCTTGCTGTTTTGAATGGAGCTGATGCTATCATCTTTACCGCAGGAATTGGTGAAAATTCTGTGACCATTCGTGAACTGGTTGTTAATGGTATTTCTTGGTTTGGTTGTAACGTAGACCCAGAAAAGAATGTGCGTGGTGCAGAAGGCGTGATTTCCAGTCCTGATGCCAAGGTCAAAGTCTTGGTTATCCCGACTGACGAAGAATTGGTCATTGCGCGTGACGTCGAACGTTTCAAAAATCAATAAATTAAGAAAATTCAAAAGCTCAGTTTGACTGGGCTTTTTGTAGGTTTTAAGAGAGGATTTTCTTGATTACTGGCCTTGGAAAAACTGAGCGATCCGATCTCATAGTCACTATCAGCACTAGTTTTCAATAAGTGATATACAAAATGCTTGCAGTTAAGAATTGTCTATACAAAAAGAGAAAATTGAGCTATACTAGGAAGGAAAAGGAGGAAGACATGAAAGCAATTCTAAAAAAATTAGAGTACATTCTACTGACTTTGTTTGTCTTATTTCTCAGCCAGATACCATTTATATTTATCCGGCAAATGACATCTTCTGAGAAGAGTTTTTCAGCTGGACAGACTATCTTTGTGCTGGTTGTATATCTTTTGATTGTCTTTTTTGTTCTGAGAATGGCTAAGCAAGAAGAACTGCTGAGCCTTGACTTTAGCTTTTTTAAATGGTCTTCGTTTGGCTGGTTAGCTGTTTCTAATGTTGTCATGATTGGCGTCAACATGTTAGGAGCAATTATCATGCTGCTGGAAGGTCAGGCTATTTCCACTGCCAATCAGGATGCCTTGAATGCATTATTTCAGCATGTACCCAAGATTTTATTAGTAGTAGGAGCTGTGATTCAGGCTCCTATCTTGGAGGAAGTAGTCTTTCGCGGCTTAATTCCTCAGAAGATTTTTACCAAGCATTATGTTTGGGGATTGGTTGTAGGAGTTATTCTTTTCGGTCTTTTTCATGGTCCGACCAATATCGGCAGTTTTGTTATATATGCAGGTATGGGTGCTGTTTTAGCTGCGGTTGCTTATATATTTAAGCGTTTGGAGATGTCTATTTTGGCACACATGCTGAGAAATGGAGTTGCAGTACTCATTATGATACTGACAGGTTTGGTGAACAAGTAAGAAAGCAGAGAATATCTGCTTTTTTTGTCATTTGAGGCACAAATTAGGACATTTGAGGGGATTTCTACCAGCTTGCTCTTACTTCTTCTATAATGATAAGAGAAGAATGGAGAGAATATGCTGAAACTAGAGAAAATCATTCAATTGTTACTACTGGCTATGTTGACTCAGACGGGACTGCTGCTCATGCTTCATCCAATGCCTCATCGCTTGGTCTTTAGTCAGGCTAATCTGCTTTTTATGGTGGGCTTACTGGGATTGCTTTTTTGTTGCGCCTTTTATTTTGCCAGAGAACTGCAGGAAATCAAAGGTTCCCTGCGTCAGTCAAGCAATTATCGACACTTGCTTTTCTTGTATTTTTTGATGATTTTGGTCAATGCTGCAGGGGCTGTTCTGCTGTGTGGCAAGGAGGTGGAGTCAGCTCAGGCGGTAGAGCAGATGCTGACGGAGAGTTTTCTGTCATCTTCTCTTTTGCTTTTGGGGATTGACATCGCCGTTTTATCCCCTGCGGCACCGAGATTTGTTGACAGGGCTTTCTCTCTTCGCTATCAGAAGAGCTGGGGGATTGCACTAGGTTTGCTCTGCTTTTCCCTTGCGAAAAATCCTCAGGAAACTCTGTGTTTTCTCTCCTATCTAGTTTTGGGACTAGTCTTTGCCCATCTCCTCAGGCCTTATTTTCAGCGTTTGGAGCTGTCTATGCTGGCCCATATTCTCCGAAATATGATTATTCTCAGCCTTTTACCCTTTTGCTTTTAGAAAGTGTTTTGTCAAATAGAAGAATTATGGTAAAATGGTAAATGAAACAAGGGACTAGATAAGGTCTTCTTGTGAAGTCGAGTGCAGTTCATAGGACTGGATGCTGCATCTGCTGAGAGCTTTGCGGTACACTAGATGAGTGTGCCTTTTTTGTTGAAGAGCAGGGCAGCCGATAGAAATGAGATGAAAGTCAAATGGTGAATCTAAAAGCAATTGCTCCAGATGGCCGAACGGGCCTCTGTGGTATTATTAATGCGACGCCGGATTCCTTTTCAGATGGTGGGCGCTACAATACGGTTGAGACGGCATTGGCTCAGGCTAGAAAGCTGATTGCTGAGGGAGCTCACATGCTGGATATTGGTGGTGAGTCTACTCGGCCAGGCAGTCATTTTGTGGCTATTCAAGAAGAGATAGAGCGGGTGGTGCCGGTCATTGAAGCTATTCGTCGGGAAAGTGATATTGTGATTTCTGTGGACACTTGGAAGTCGGAAGTGGCTGCAGCAGCTTTGGCTGCAGGTGCAGATATTATCAACGATATTACCGGTCTTTTGGGTGATGAAAAGATGGCAGAGACGGCTGCGAAATATGGCGCGCCAGTCATTGTCATGTTTAATCCAGTGATGGCTCGTCCTCAACATGCCAGCTCAAAAATTTTCCCAGAATTTGGCTTTGGTTCAGTCTTCACAAAGGAAGAGTTATCTCTTTTTGCAGAGCTGCCGATTGCAGAACTGATGTGGAAGTGTTTTGAGAAATCTTTGAAGGTGGCGGAACATGCTGGCCTTTCGCGTGATAATATCATGCTGGATCCAGGGATTGGTTTCGGTTTGACCAAGCGGGAGAATCTGCTCCTTTTGCAGGAGCTGGGAAGTCTCCATCAAGCTGGTTTTCCTATTTTTCTTGGGGTTTCCCGTAAGCGGTTTCTCGTTAGTATCTTAGAAGAAAACGGCTTTGAGGTCAATTCTGAGACACAGGAAGGCTTTGAAAACCGTGATACAGCTTCAGCCCATCTGACTAGCCTTGCGGCCAGCAGAGGTATTGAAGTTGTCAGAGTGCACGAAGTGGCTAAGCACCGGATGGCTGCTGCCGTTGGCGATGCGATTCGTCTAGCGCAGCAGACAGAAGATCTCAATCTAGGTCAGTATAAGTAAGATGAAAAAACAAGAATTACCTGATTTAAGCTGGCTGGAAGCTTATCGGACAGCTAGTCCCAATTTTGGCTTGGAGCGGATGGAGCGTTTGCTGGAGTTGCGGGGGAATCCGCATTTGCAGCTGCCAGTCATTCATATTGCAGGGACTAATGGCAAGGGTTCAACCATTGCCCATCTGCGCCAACTCTTGGAAGTGCGAGACCTGCGTGTTAGCACTTTCACCTCTCCCTACCTAGTCAGCTACAATGAGCAGATTGCCATTAATGGCCATGCGATCTCCGACCAAGATCTTCAGCGATTGCTGAGCCTTTATCAGGACCTCTTAGCCCAGCATGCGACAGACTCTGGCTTGCAGGGGGTGACTGAGTTTGAGATTGTAACTGCTCTAGCTTATGATTATTTTGTCCAGCAGCAGGTGGATGTGGCTATTATCGAGGTCGGCATGGGTGGGCTTTTGGATAGTACCAATGTCTGCCAGCCCTTACTGACTGCAATCACAACAGTCGGTCTGGATCATGTGGCCTTGCTAGGTGACAGTCTAGAGGCTATTGCCCAGCAGAAAGCTGGCATTATCAAGCATGGAGTTCCCATTGTGACCGGTAGGTTGGAGCCAGAGGCTCTGGCAGTAGTCGAGCAAAAGGCTGCTGAAAAAGATTCTCCGCTCTTTTCTTGGTCTCAAGCTTATCAAGTGGAACCTCAAGAGTCAGAGGAGGGGGAGTGCTTTTCCTTTTCGAATGCCTATCGGGCCAAAGACTCGTATCAAACAGCTCTAATGGGACTGCATCAGGCGGACAATGCTGGGCTAGCTCTGCACTTGTGTGACCTATACTGCCAGCTGCAGTCGCTGTCCTTATTGACAAAAGCAGAGGTTGAGAGGGCCTTGCTTACTGCTGAGTGGCCTGGTCGTTTGGAAAGGATATCGGATCAGCCGCTTATTCTTCTGGATGGAGCCCATAATCCCCATGCCCTGCGGTCGTTAGCAGCGACACTGGACCAGCATTATCCGACTTATAAGAAGCACATTTTATTTGCTTGTATCCAAACCAAGGCCTTGGATGATATGGTGGAGCTGCTGCAAAAGATTCCCAAAGCAGCTATAAGCTTGACAGCCTTTGCTGATCCGCGGAGTTTTTCTAAAGAGAGCATGCAATCCTTGGCTGAGCAGCAAGGCCTGTCTTACAAAGAATGGCCGGATTATGTAGCAGATTATTTAGCAGTAGAGCATGAGCCGGATGAGCTTTTGCTGATTACGGGTTCTCTTTATTTTCTGGCTCAGGTTAGAAAATCAATCCTTGAGAATTGCAAGTTAGACTTTGCTGAGCGTCCTTCTCAGTCAAGTCAATTATCAAAAAATAAAAATGAACATAGGAGCATATATGGACACGAAGAAAATTGAAGCAGCTGTAGCCCAGATTATTGAGGCGGTTGGAGAAGACGGAAGCCGCGAAGGATTGCAGGAGACGCCACAGCGCATTGCTAAAATGTACCAGGAAATCTTTGCGGGGCTGGGTGAGACGGCTGAGGAGCATCTGGCCAAGTCTTTTGAAATCATTGACAATAATATGGTAGTGGAGAAGGATATTTTCTTTCATTCCATGTGTGAGCACCACTTCCTGCCATTTTACGGGAAGGTTCACATCGCCTATGTGCCTAATGGTCGGGTAGCAGGCCTGTCCAAGCTGGCCCGAACGGTAGAGGTCTATGCCAAGAAACCGCAGATTCAAGAGCGATTGACCGTAGAGATTGCTGAGGCCTTGATGGACTATCTGGGTGCTCAAGGGGCCCTGGTCTGGGTGGAAGCTGAGCATATGTGTATGAATATGCGCGGAGTCAGAAAGCCTGGCACTGCAACAGTTACTACAGCGGCGCGTGGCGTTTTAGCGACGGATAAGGACCTAAAAAATGAAGCTTACAAATTGATGGGGCATTGATCTTATCAGTGGTGGAGCATGTCAGGAAAGGCTAGATTATTTTATCAAGGATAAAATGCAGAAACTTGAATCAGAAAGGATAAGAGAATGGATCAGCTGCGCATTAAGGATTTGGAAGTGTATGCCTATCACGGTCTGTTTGGAGCAGAGAAGGAATTGGGCCAGCGTTTTGTGCTGGATCTGATTTTGGACTATGATATGACTCGGGCTGCCAAAACAGGCGACCTGACAGCTTCTATCCACTATGGAGAATTGGCTCAGGATTTGACCTACTGGTGTCAGGAAAGCAAGGAAGACTTGATTGAAACGCTGGCTTACAAGCTGATTGATCGGATTTTTCTGACTCATCCTTTGGTGCAGAAGGTCAGCTTGGAGGTCAAGAAGCCTTGGGCACCCGTGCCGCTGCCTTTAGAGACCTGCTCAGTCAAGCTGGTGCGTCAAAAGCGGAAAGCCTTTATCGCTCTGGGGAGCAATCAAGGCAGCCCAACTGCCAATCTGGATGCGGCTCTGGAAAAAATGGCAGAGCAAAATATAAGAGTTTTGCAGGCATCAAGCCGCATTGAGACAGAGCCTTGGGGTGGCGTTGAGCAGGATCCGTTTCTCAATCAAGTTGTTGAAGTTGAGACTTGGCTCAATCCTGAGGAGTTAATGCAGACGCTCTTGGCTATCGAATCGGATCTAGGGCGCGTGCGGGAAATCAAATGGGGACCTCGTGTGATTGATTTGGATATTCTTTACATAGGACAAGAAGAGTTATACAGTCCAAACTTGATTGTTCCTCATCCTTATGTGGCTGAGCGAGCTTTTGTCTTGCAATCTCTGGTGGAAATCGCGCCACACTTTGTCGATCCCGTGCAGAAAAAAAGCATCCACCAGCTCTGGGATGCGGTTGAAAAATAAACTAAGAACTCGTTGTAAGACTTTTTAATGTAAAGGAATTATTTCAAGTTAATTGTAATCATACTAGTAGTGATGAAAGTAAAAAATAAATTAGTTTTCAGGTTGTATATGACGGATTGCAGAGTTTATCTAAGATAGAAAGTTTCTCTTATGCAGATTGGCAAACGACGGATTCTAAGTATTTTTCAAATTTAGTAGGCTCTAATACAACGTTTTGATATAAGGGGATGAGACGATGAGATATAGATATTGGATTGGGATGATTGTAACAATTTCTTTTATAGTTCTTGGAGTCGTTTATTTTCATCAGAGTTCTTCAGAAAAAGAATCTGAACCCAAAATTATTAAATCAGTGAATGAATTGGATATAAATAAAATTAAAGTGCTAGGGGATGAAAAGAAATACATTCTTTCTGGTGCTGATACAGTGTTAGTAGGGGGACGGTATCTTTTTGGCAGAAGCTACAAGGAAAGAGGAGTGAAAGATTCTAAGAGCACCAATACAGAATTTATTAGTTTTTCTTACTATGATTTAGATACTCAAAAAAGCTCTACGGTCAATGTGTTAGAAAAGGTTCGAAAAAAGAATAAAAAAAATGATGTTATACGTATTGGGCTTCCTACATTTGGAGGACCAGCCTATAAAGATACTATTTATATTGAGGTGCTAGAAGCTGGAAAACCTATCTCCGAAGTGGAAAAACTTTACTATAATCTAGGAAAGGAAGATTATTATAGTCCAACTGATGCAGATCAAATTCCTAGCACAGAGGATCTAGATAATGTTACACTTTCTTTAACTAATCTAATTGATTGTATCTCTGAACGAGGTTACTACTATTCAGCTAATTATCGAAGCATTACTAACTCTAGTAATGGAAAGCCTGATTCTAACATCAACTTATTCAGTATATTCCCTAACATAGAAAAGGGGTTAATTAAAGGAGATGAAAAGTTATCCATGCGCTATGATCGAATGGGGAATGCCGAGGTCTTCGATACACTCCTTCATTGGTTTGCGCCTAAGGGAGAGGAAACTTTGTCTGGGGTTAAAATCAAAGCTGACTATTCTGTAGATGGTCAAGAACATGAGATACACTCTTATAAAGATTTTAAACAATACTATAATGGAAAGGGTGGTGAGCTAAGTGAGTAAGTCAAGAAAAGAAATTCATATTGAGAAAACTAGAAGGATGGAAAAGAAACTTGTCGCAAGGCAAGTTTTTTATTGTCTGAACTTTTTCTGAACTTGCCCCTGTATACTAAAGAAAAATCAAAAGGAGTTCAGTATGGAACATATAGTGAAAATAGAAGGAGTCTGCAAGAAGCATGGCAGCAAGCAGATTTTAGAAGATATTTCTTTTACAGCTCGAAGTGGGCGGATTACAGCCTTTCTGGGTCCAAATGGTGCAGGGAAAAGTTCGACCTTGAGGATTCTCTTGGGGTTAGATCGGGCGACGTCTGGGACTGCGACTTTTGATGGGCAAACCTATCAGTCAATGACCTATCCGCTCAGAACGGTAGGTGCAGCCTTTGACGGCATTGGTGGTCTGCCAAATCGAAAGGTCTATGACCACTTGAGGATTATTGCGGCGAGTAATGCTATTTCCAAGTCTCGGATCGATGAGGTTTTGGAGATGACTGGAATCGCTCATAAGAGGAAGGAACTCTTGTCAAGCCTGTCTCTAGGGGAAAGTCAGCGGCTGGGTTTGGCAGCAGCTTTGCTGGGTGATCCTCAGTTTCTTATATTAGATGAGCCGACCAATGGACTAGATCCAAGCGGGATTAAGTGGTTTAGAAAGTTCATCCGTCAGCAGGCTGATTTAGGGAAAACCGTACTTCTATCTTCTCATATCCTATCAGAGGTGCAAATGGTGACAGATGATGTAGTCTTGATTCATCATGGACGAATTATTGAGCAGGGACGATTGGAAGAGGTGCTGCAAGATTCAGACAGTCTAGAAGATCTCTTCTTTGATTTGACAGAGGAGGTATAAGATGAAAGAAACGATGTCCTTATTGCATTCAGAATGGTTGAAAATTCGCTCAACCAAGGCTTTCAAAGTGAGTATGGCCTTCATGCTGCTATTGGTGCCTGCCGTATCCTGGCTAGAGGGCCGACAGTATTTATCTGTCGGCTTGGATGCCACGCCTGAGACGGTTCCCGGCCTGGCAGAAGCCATTGACCCGCTGGAATATCTAGGCCTCAATGGTGCTTCTATGGCAGGCATGGTTTTGGTCATCTTAGCTGGAATTTTGGGAGCTATGGAATTTCAGTCTCATAGCTTGAGAACCAGTCTTTTGACCTGTAATAACCGCCTGAAGTTGCTTGCGGGGAAACTCATGACCTTTGCTTGCTTTTCTCTTGCCAGTAGCTTTTTATCAATCTACTTTAGTTATATGGTCATGCACCTGGCTTTAGGAAAGGAAGGGCTTGATCCGATTCTGCTCAATCAAGCAGCTTGGAGTCTGATTTTGTGGAAAACCTTATCTCTGACCTTATTGGGAATCCTTTCATTTTTGTTAGGTTTATTGGCTCGGACCATGCTAGTTCCTCTGCTTTTTCTCGTACCCCAAATCTATAATCTGGGAAACTACCTGGCAGCTCACACGAGTTGGGGAGCTTATTTGCCACAGCCAGCTGGAGAGTTGTTTACTGCAACGCCAACTTCCCAATATGCTAACAATCCCTTGCAAGGGCTGTTGATACTTGGTGCATGGTTGCTAGTCATCGGCGGCATGGCCTCTCTGCACTTTTTGAAGACGGATTTAGGAGGACGCTACTGATGATCAAAGCTCTGCTTAAAAGTGAATGGATTAAGTTCCGTTCTTACTATCTCGCTCTTGGTGCCGCCTTGGTGGTTCTGGTAGTCGTTCCTTTTTTTCTGATGAATCTTGACTATAGTCAGACAGCAGTTGGCCAGACAAAGGCTCTGAGCGAGGCTTTGCATGCCCTCTATCTAGCGCAGCCTGTCATCGTCATCTTTACTTCGCTCTATTTTGCCCAGGAGTTTGTCAAGTCTGGGATGCGAACGAATTTTCTAACCGTATCAAATAGAAAGGCTTGGTTGGCTGGGAAAATCCTTTTTCTGTTCTTGCTGCTCTTGATCCTCTACAGTATCATGATAGGCAGCTGTTTCCTTGTTATGCTGGCTCGTTTTGACCTAAGCTTTAGCTGGTCCTTACTGGGGAAATTCCTCTATTACAGCTCTTTTGGTCTTCTCAGCAATCTTTTTCTGGCTTTTTTAACTGCCGGCCTCGCTTTGCTATTTCAATCTTGGGTTGTGCCGGTGTCGGTGCTCTTTCCTCTCTTGATTGGTCTCAGCCGTTTATTGGCGACTTTCATCAAAGAAGCAAAATACCTGCCCGATCTGGCTACGCTAAATCTTTTTGAGTATGAAGGACTTCAGCATTCAATAGATCTCTCAGGGCTAGGAATACAGCTGTTATGGTTAGCTTTGGTTTGGAGCTCTGCTATATTCTTAACATTGAAACGAGATGTTCGCTAGAGGTATGCTATAATGGAAATCATGAGACAGTATCGTATTTTGGTGGTTGATGACGACCGGAGCATTTTGAAGCTGGTGAAAAACGTCCTAGAGCTCGATGCTTATGATGTGACGACGCTTGATCGGATAGAAGACCTAGAGCTGACGCATTTTGTCGGATATGACTTGATTCTGCTGGATGTGATGATGGAGCCTGTTAATGGTTTTGAGCTGTGTTCCTACATTCGTCCTCATCTTTCGTGTCCAATCATCTTTCTGACGGCCAAGGAATTGGAGGCGGACAAAGTAGAAGGGCTCTTTCGCGGAGCAGATGACTATATTGTCAAGCCTTTTGGAACTAAAGAATTGCTGGCGCGTGTCAGAGCTCATCTTAGGCGGGAGGAAAGACGTGAGGAGCGATATTCTGAAATTGCTTCTTGTCAATTTTATCCAGAGCGCTATGAAGTTGCCTGTTTTGGTAAAGTCTTGAAATTTTCAGAGCGAGAGTTTAAGTTGCTGCATTTACTAGCTAGCAATCCCAAGCAGACCTTTTCAGCTGAACGCTTGCATACCTTGCTTTACCCAGAAAGCTCAGAAACACAGCTTCGTTCCATCTCAGAATACGTATATCAGATTCGTCAAAAATGCAAACAAGAAGGACTGCAAGCAATCGCAACTGTGAGAGGAGTAGGCTATAGATGGCAATTAGAATCCGAAATTTCAAAAGCCTAGTCTGGACAACCAGTTTAAAAATCGTCTTTTTCCATGTTTTGATTTTTGTGCTTATAGGTTATGAATTTACGCAAGGAAGTGATCACGTTCTTTTCACCTTGTTCTTTTGGGCGGGGAGCTTGCTGCTGATTACTTTTTATCATATTTTGAAATTGCTCCGAAAAATCGACAGGGAAATAAAAATGCTAAAGAGCAAGAAGCTTTTAGAAGAAAATAAAAGTCGTCTTTTTCGGATTGAGGAAATGCTAGAAGTCTATAGCGATTTACGGAGCAGCCACCAAGAAAATGCTCGTCTTCTAGAAAGAGAGCAGCAGCATAATCAGGAGTTGATTTTACAGCTATCAGCGACATCGCACGATTTGAAGACGCCCCTAACTGTGATTAAAGGGAATGCTGAGCTCTTGGAGTTGGCGCAGTTGAGCCAGCCACAGGCAGACTATGCTTCTGAGATTTTGGAGGCCAGTCACAAGATGGAAGAGTATTGTGGCTCTTTGATTGATTACGCTAAGACTTTTCAGATTGATTCTAATCAGTTCATTCAGCTTTCCTTAGGGGACTTTTTGGCTTATCTACAGGATGATTGGGCACTGTTCAGCAAACAGGAAAGCCATCGTTTCTACCTCCAAGAAGATTGTGAGCTTAGTCTGATTTTGTCAATTCATTTGGACTATCTCAAGCGAGCTTTGCTCAATATTTTACTGAATGCGCTTGAACATGCTGACCAGGACCAAAAGGAAGTCAAGCTAACGGTATCAGTGCAGCAGGACCAGTTGGTTTTTGCTATCTGGAACAATGGCCCTGCATTTTCAGAGGAGATGCTGCTGGGAGCGGAACAGCTCTTTTATCAGAGTGACCAAAGCCGCAATTCAGCTAATCCCCATCATGGAATCGGCTTAGCCTTTTCTAAGCAGGTAGCTCTCTTGCACGGTGGTCGTCTGACCCTGCTCAATCCAGACCAAGGAGGAGCTTGTGTAGAATTGGCTGTAGCTTTGGAAAGCAAATAACAAAGGAAATCAATAAAGATGATGAAAGGACTGCAATGTTTAAATTTTCAGTCCTTTTTTGCCGCTTTCTTCTTGACAAAATATGTAAAGGAGACTATACTACATTTGAAAAGTAAAGTTTGTTTTACATTGCGGAAAGGAAGCAACCTTGGAAAATCGAATTCAAGAATTACGAAAAAGAAAAAAGCTCAGCCAGGAGGAGCTAGCTGAGAAGCTAGAGGTCACGAGACAAACGATTATTTCTTTGGAAAAAGGCCGCTACAATGCCTCGCTGCTTTTGGCTCATAAAATTGCCTCCTTTTTCAATTTAAGGATTGAAGAAGTTTTTCTCTTTGAGGAGGATGAATCATGAAATGGACTTATTTGTGTAAATGGATATTGGCTATTTTGGTGGTGGTTGGCTTATCTTATCTCCATTTTACTGCCAATTTTATCCCTAAGGAAATCCTGCCTTTTGTGGGAATTATTCTAATTGTAGTGATCTTGAAAATGTTTCAAGCGTATGAAAAATAGGAGGCTGACATGGAAACACTAACTAAACAAGAATTTAGGAAAAAACTTCAAAGGAAAGTTATCGTGGGGCGAATCTTAACTTTTATCATCTTGGTAGGACTGGCCTGGAGCCACTTTCATTCTCTGGATGATCAGCAGGAAGGAGTCATGGTCGGCATACTGCTGGGGCTTTCTTTGATGACCATTCGTTACAACCTGGCCCTAAGACGGGAGGAAAATTTTGAGAAGTTCTACATTCAGGTGACTGACGAGCGCAATCGTATGATTGACGAAAAGACTCGTACTTTGCTTTTTAATATCCTTTTGCTGCTGGCAGCCTGTTTGAGTGTTTTGTCTATGGTTCTCCCAATCATCTTAAGTCTCAATCAGTTTCTGACCTTGACCATTATTCTGGTTTTGGGACTTTACTATCTCTTGCGTTTTCTCCTGTCTAAGCGTTATTAACAAAAAAAGCTGGCGTCGCCAGCTTTATCAACAAGCTTTTAACAGAGCTTGTTTTTATTTTCTATAGAGTCGATCATACTGGTAAACGGGGTCCATGGTTACATGGATGCCCAACTTACGCAGGACGTTTTTGTCTTCGTCTGTCAGAGTGACAGTGGAGTGGGCCTCGCTGCCCTTGAGATTACCGAGTTGTTGCATGGCATTTGCCGCATCTTGATTTTCCATGGCTGTGATTGCCAGAGCCATCAAGATTTCGTTTGAGTGGAGTCGAGGATTACGGCTGCCCAGATGATTGATTTTCAGGCCTTGGATTGGCTTGACATACTCAGGTTCAATTAGCTTGGTCTCTTTGGCAATATTGGCTAATTTCTTAATGGCATTAATCAATACAGCTGCCGTAGGACCAAAAAGCTCAGAAGTCTTACCGGTTACGATTTGACCGTTTGGCAATTCCAAGGCCAGAGCTGGCTCACCAGTGCTTTCAGCCTTGGCACGCGCAGCAACTGTTACCTTACGGTCCAGTGGTGTGATGCCCAAGTCGTTCATTAAGAGTTGGATTTTCTTGACAGCAGATTCAGGAACACGCTCTGCCTTGAAGTCCAGAATCGTCTGGTAGTAGCGACGGATGATTTCCTGTTGGGATGCCTCGATAGCTGCATCATTGTCTACAATGGCAAAGCCGACCATGTTGACGCCCATATCCGTTGGAGAAGCATAAGGTGATTTTCCAAGGATACGCTCTAGCATGCGCTTGAGGACTGGGAAAATTTCAATATCACGGTTGTAGTTGACTGTGGTTTTTCCGTAGGTTTGCAAGTGGAAAGGGTCAATCATGTTGACATCGTCCAGGTCTGCTGTCGCTGCCTCATAAGCTAAATTGACAGGATGGTGCAGGGGCAGATTCCAAACTGGGAAGGTTTCAAACTTGGCGTAGCCTGATTTGATGCCATTGATTTGGTCGTGGTACATATTGGATAGGCAAGTAGCTAATTTACCAGAACCAGGACCAGGTGCGGTAACAACGACTAGATTACGGCTGGTTTTGATGTAGTCGTTTTTCCCCATACCTTCAGGCGAGATGATATGGTCCATATCGGTCGGGTAGCCCTTGATCGGGTAGTGGATGTAGGAGGCGATGCCATTCTTTTCCAGCTGGCTGCGGAAGAGGTCAGCTGCCGGCTGACCGGAATATTGGGTGATAACCACTGAACCTACATAAATATCCAGCTCGTTAAAGGTATCAATTAGTCGCAGCACTTCCTGGTCATAGGAAATACCCAAATCCCCGCGCGCCTTAGAGTGCTCAATGTTGTTGGCATTGATGGCAATGACAATCTCTACTTGGTCCTTGAGCTCTTTAAGCAGTCTGATTTTATTGTCCGGCTCGTAGCCTGGCAGGACACGGGCAGCATGGAAATCTTCCAGCATTTTACCGCCGAATTCCATGTAAAGTTTGCCCTCAAATTGATTAATGCGCTCCAAGATATGGTCGCGCTGCAGGTTTAAGTATTTCTCAGAATCAAAAGCAATTTTTTTCATGTATATTTTCACCTCTGCTAAGCATTATAACAAAATTTTCTTCAAATTGGAAAGTTGAAAGAGAAAGTATTAGACAAAAGAGATAGCAGCCCGAATGAAGAACGGGCTGCCTTTTCAATTAATAGTTGGTAATCGTATCCACCGTTGAGCGATCCAGCTTTTTGACCAGAGCTTGCAGGAAGGCTTGGGCTTGCAGGAAATCGTCCATGGCATAGAGAGTTTGGTGGGAATGAATGTAGCGGGCACAGACACCAATGGTAGTAGATGGCACGCCACCGCTTTGGAGATGGGCAGCACCAGCATCCGTTCCGCCCTTACCGCAGTAATATTGATACTTGATGCCTGCTTCCTCAGCAGTTGTCAAGAGGAAGTCTTTCATAGCTGGCAGCATGAGATGACCAGGATCAAAGAAGCGAATCAGCGTTCCATCACCGATGGCTCCTTGACCGCCATAAATATCACCCGCTGGTGAGCAATCTACAGCCAGGAAGACCTCAGGGGCAAATTTTGTCGTAGAGGCATGGGCACCACGCAAGCCAACCTCTTCTTGAACATTAGCACCGACATAGAGTTGGCTGTCTAGTGGTTGACCAGAAAAGGCTTGAGCCAATTCGCTGACCATAAGGACGCCGTAGCGGTTATCCCAGGCTTTGGAGATGATATTTTTTCCGTTAGCTGTGAGAATAGCAGAGCTGTCTGGCACGATCGTGTCTCCTGGACGGATGCCGTAGCTTTCAGCTTCTGCCTTATCTGCAAAGCCACCGTCAAAGACAATATCTGCAATCTGTGGCATAACTGGTCCGCCAGATCCGCGCGTTAGATGAGGAGGGACAGAGCCTGAGATAAGGGGAATTTCCCGACCTTCACGGGTAAAAAGTTTGAAGCGTTGGCTGCTAACGACCAGGGGGTTCCAGCCGCCGATTTCCACCACGCGGAAGGTCCCGTCCGGCTTAATTTCGCTGACCATAAAGCCAACCTCATCCATGTGGGCCGCTACCAACACACGGGGAGCATTTTCAGCTTCTGCATGGCGTACCCCAAAGATACCGCCCAGACCGTCGGTGACAATCTCATCGACATGGGGAGTGATTTTTTTCCGCAGGTAGCTGCGAACAGGTGCCTCGTGACCTGAAATAGCAGAAAGCTCTGTTATTTCCTTGATTTTTGAAAATAATGTTGTCATAAACTTACCTTCTTTCTGTCCCCTATTTTATCACTTTTTGCGGTAAATGAGTAGGGAAATCTTATAGCTTGCCTGAATCGACAGGACTGCCTGCCCAAGAATGCAGCTTATGCAAGGAAAATCTGGAATATTGTTTGTCGCCTCTGCTCTTTTGTGTTAAAATATTCTACATGAAAGCTAAAAAAATCATTTTAACCACAACCGCCCTTTTGGGGGCCGGAGCTCTGGCTTTTGGGGCAGCCAAAGTCGTACAGGAACAGAAAAGACTGCGTAATCGGGAGGAAATCGTCGAGCTTGTGCGAGATTTCTTTTCCAGTCAGGGTAGTATTTCCTGTCTCTATGTCAAGCTCTACGAGTCCACGGATGACCGCTTGGTTGGCGGTCTGGTTTTAGAGGACGACCGTCATTTTGCTTTTGTCTATGAAAATGGTCAGCTAAGTTACGAGGAAGAAGCATGATTTTTCCTGTAAATACAGAGGAAGTGGCTTCTTATGTCAATGATGGGGAGAAGACTGTCTTCTTTTTCACGGCTGACTGGTGCGGAGATTGCCGATTTATCAAACCTTTCCTGCCAGAGATAGAAGCGGAAAATCCTGACTATCGCTTTATCCAAGTGGACCGTGATGATTATCTGGATTTGGCCAAAGAGTGGGACGTATACGGGATTCCCAGCTTAGTAGTGCTGGAAAAGGGACAGGAGATTGGCCGTCTGGTCAATCGTGACCGCAAGACTAAGAGTCAAATCAATGAATTTTTAGCGAGTATAAGAGAAAAAGGGAGCGTAAAATGATTTTTACCTATAATAAAGAATATGTCGGTGATGTGCTGATGGTTATTGTTGCGGACAATCAAGGAGCTAAACTGGAGGCTGAGCGCAAAGGACGGGTAGCGCGTGTTTACCGCGAAGATAATGGCCAGACAGTAGCTTGGAATATTTTTGAGCAGTCAGACCTTTTTGAAATTGCAGAGCGAGGACAGGTCTTTTTGACAGATGAGCAAGTGGCCATTCTCAATCAGGAACTGAGCAAGGAGGGATTCCCAGCGGACTTGGCCAATGACAGCCAGCCAAAATTTGTGGTTGGAGAAATCGTTGATATGGTAGCTCATCCAGATAGTGACCACCTGAATATCTGCCAAGTGCAGGTAGCTGCTGATAAGACCGTTCAAATCGTGGCCGGTGCTCCTAATGCCAAAGTCGGCCTCAAAACGATTGTGGCTCTGCCAGGTGCTATGATGCCTAAAGGGAATTTGATATTTCCGGGAGAACTTCGAGGAGAAAAGAGTTTTGGTATGATGTGCAGCCCACGAGAACTTCAGCTGCCTAATGCGCCTCAAAAACGCGGCATCATTGAATTAGCCGATAGTGAACTAGTTGGAACTTCCTTTGATCCGGCCAAGCATTGGCAGGGATAAGGGAGAGGATTCAACATTCTAAAAAGCTCAGAATTTCTGAGCTTTTTTGTTAGAAACTTATGGCTCGTGCCCACATTGTCTCAAAAGAAGACGCTGTCGCTATTATTTTGCGAGTCGGTTGTTGACTGAGGAGTGACTGTGGGGATTTGGCTTGGACTGTTGTATTTGTATTGGTAGATAAGGCTGTTTAGGCCGTGGTCTTCCAATAATTTGAGACGTTTTCTCTTGAAAACAATACCGATGAGTTGGCTATCAGGATAGGCATAAATCTTATGACGGGGATGGTTAAAGGCTGCAAAGTCATGGAAGCCGTCCTCCATCCAAAGACTAATCTCGGATTCTTCACTATCTCGGCTGTAGCGAGCATGACTAATCTGCTGCATAGGAATGCAGTAGGTGGCAGCTGATAAGAGTCCGCTATAATGGTAGGTTACATATTCGTGGTCAAAGGAGAGGATAGTCGCATGAATGGTTAGCCTGCGAATAGCAAAGATAAGGAGCAGTAAGAAGAAAGCAGCAACCAGCAGACTAAGGACAAAGAAACTAGTATCTTTGTAGGGGTTGGAGCCGGTCAGGTAGTCTACGGCAGCCCAGACAGAAAAACCTCCGAACCACAGAGAGATTAAGATAAAAAGAATATTTTTCACAGGCGAATGTTTAATGGTCATCGGAGCCTCCGTCGTACAAATCTAGTAGAAAAGGGGCAGAAGCTGCAACTTTCCTTTTTATCTATACTATACCACATTTTTTTCACTTTTTGCCTCCTTTTACGAATGATAAGTTAGGAGGATATAAAATGTATAATAAAGTAATTGTAATCGGCCGGCTGACGGCTACACCTGAACTGCACAAGACTGCGAATGAAAAATCTGTGGCCCGCGCAACGGTCGCGGTTAATCGCCGTTATAAATCTCAGAGCGGTGAGCGTGAGGCGGATTTTGTAAATGTCGTTGTCTGGGGTCGTCTAGCTGAGACTTTAGCCAGCTATGCAAGTAAGGGCAGCTTGATTTCTCTGGATGGTGAGCTACGGACTCGTCGCTATGAGAAGGAGGGGGCGACTCATTATGTGACAGAAGTGCTCTGTCATAGCTTCCAGCTCCTGGAAAGTCGGGCCCAGCGCGCTCTGCGTGAAAATAATAGCGGAGCTGATTTAGCAGATTTGGTGTTGGAAGAAGAGGAACTTCCCTTTTAAGCAAGAAGCAAAGAGTGGGAAATGACCTTGCTCTAAAAAATCATCATTCAGTTTTGTAGGACGCAAGCTCTGTTTGACTGAAAGTCTCTTTCTCTCAAGCTTTTAAAAGTTTAATGATGATTACCGAGGTGGGACCAAGAATCAAAAATCATGGATTTTTTAGATTCTGTCTCGCCTCTTTTATTATAGCCATTTCTAGAAAGATTTTGCTTTTTGGCGGCTTTGTAATATAATAATCCTATATGTTTCATAAAGGCGCTTACGGCATAGGGGGTGAAAAATGGTATCAGCTAAGGTCAAAAAACGGATACAGCATTATCAGAAAAAGGCTCTCTGGCCGCTTTTCATTCTGCTTATCTTGAGTTTGCTTTTTGTTTATTTCAAGGGCGTTTTGCCAGATGAGAAGCAGGTCAAGATTGGGGTGACTTACATGACCATGAACAATGACTTTTACAAGACCTTAAATGCGGAGCTGGAGAAGAAAACCAACCAGCAGGGCAGCAGGCTCTACGTTCGGGATCCTGAGCTGGATGAGGGCAAGCAGAGCCAGCAGATTGACTTTTTTGTCCGAGAAAAGGTTGATGTCATTGTCATCAATCCGGTGAAAAGCAATAGTCCAAGTATTATTTCCTCTCTTCAAAAGGCCAAGAAAGCTGGGATTAAAATTATCGTAGTGGATGCGCCTATCAGTCAGGATGTAAAAGTGGATACGACCATTGTGTCTGATAACTACCAAGCAGGCGTCCTGATTGCCCAGGACATGATGAAGCGTCTTCCTTCTGCCAATATTCTCCTTCTAGAGCACCGCAATGCCGTCTCTGCCATGGACCGGATTCAGGGATTTATTGATACGATTGAAAAACAGCCTAGCTACAAGATTATTTCCCAGAAAGAAACACTAGGCCAGACTGAGGAAACCATGCCACAGGTCAAAAGGGCTCTGGATGAAGGTTTAGACTTTAATGTAGTTATGGCGCTCAATGATCGAGCAGCCATCGGGGCCTTGGCTGCTATTAAAAATCAAGGTCTTGATAAGAAAATCTCAATCTATGGCGTGGATGGTTCGCCAGATATCAAAAACTTTCTGGCTACGACTAGCGACATAGAGGGGACCGTGGCCCAATCGCCCATTCAGATGGGACGCAAGGTGGCACAGGTAATTGAGCTGATGCAGGAGGGCAAATCCTACGACAGCCAATACCTGATCCCCGTTCACTTAGTCAACAGAGATAATATCAGTCAATACACAGTTACAGGGTGGCAATAATGAGACCTCAAAAAAGTATATTTTACAGCAAAATAGCCTTGATGGTCATCAATCTGGTTGCCATTGTCTATAATGCGTCCATCTATCTCTTTGCGACCAACTATGTAGCAGCTAAGGGCTTCAGTCATTCGCTTTTGGAGCGTTTGGATGCTATTCCGGGCTCTCCCAGCTTGATTTTCTGGGTATCAATTAGCCTCTATGGCAGTTTGCTTTTGGTCATGTACTATCGCGAGCGCCACCCCAATCAGCTGTCCGTCTATGACAAGGCGACTATTATTGAAATCCTGCTCATGCTGGTCATCTTTTCCGTCCTGCATTCGTCCTACAATGGCTTGATTCTCTTGGTGTTTGCGGATATTTTCTATGGCTCTAAGGAGTTCAATTCTTCCAAGGACAAGAAGTACTGGTTTTCTTTCATTATTTTGAGCTTTGGCATGCTGCTCTTATCCAACTATGACCTCATGTCGCTCTTTATCAAGTTGCCTTCGCTGGATACTTATATTCGTTTTTACCCAGAGTCCGTCCGGCTGTTACTGCTTTTTGGTAAGAACTTCCTCTATTCCCTCAATATCGTCGTCTTTATGATTTCCTTGCTCTTCTACATCTTGTCAGCCATTACGGAGCGTCATCGGATTGAGGAAGAGCTGCGCATGGCTTCTCAGGCCAATCGCGAGTTGAATTCTTATCTGGCCTTGTCTGAGAAAATAGCAGAAGATCGAGAGCGAAAGCGGATTGCCAGAGAGATTCACGATACATTGGGCCATGCCCTGACGGGAATTTCGGCGGGTATTGATGCGGTCAAGGTCTTGGTTGATATTGATACCAATCGGGCTAAGGAGCAGCTCAATAATGTTTCAGTCGTCGTTCGAGATGGTATCCGTGATGTCCGAGGATCGCTCAATAAGATGCGACCGGGAGCTCTGGAAAATAACACTTTGAAGGAAGCTCTGATTAAGATTATCCGTGAGTATGAAGCCATCTCCAACTTGGAGATTCATCTCCGCTACGAATGGGATAATATTGACTTGGATATTGCCAAGGAAGACATTGTCTTTCGGGTGATTCAAGAGTCTATTACCAACTCTGTCCGCCATGGGCATGCCAAGACTATCTGGATTGAGTTACTGGAGGAAGAGTCCTATGTAATGACCATTCAGGATGATGGTGTTGGTTTTGATGAACTCCACTATGGCTATGGCCTCAAGCAGATGCAGGAGCGCCTAATGATTATTGGCGGAAGCGTCCGATTTGAAAATCGGGACGGTTTCTACACGCATATCGAAATCCCAAAAATAGGAGGAAGACATGATTAAGGTTTTAATAGCAGACGATCAGGCCTTGATTCGCGAGTCTCTGCAAATCATCCTGTCAGCCCACGCTGATATTGAGGTTGTCGGGACAGTTGGAGACGGCAAGGAAGTGCTGGAAAAGCTTCATCGGGTGCGCCCAGATGTGATTTTGATGGATATTCGCATGCCAGTCATGGACGGTGTTCTCTGTACCAAGGCTGTCAAAGAGCAGTATCCAGATGTTAAGATTATCATTCTGACGACCTTTGATGACGATGAATTTATCTTCTCCGCTCTCAAATACGGTGCGTCTGGTTATATTCTCAAAGGGGTTTCGACAGAAGAGCTTCACGAAGCCATTCAGACTGTCTATCGAGGCGGAGCTATGATCAATCCCAATATTGCCACCAAGGTCTTCAAAATCTTTTCACAGATGGCCCAGTCCAACTTTGCTATCACGGTGACGGAGGAAAATATAGAGGACATGAGCCGGACGGAGTGGAAGATTATCCAGCAGATTGGCTTCGGGATTTCGAATAAAGAAATTGCTGCCAAGCTCTTTCTATCAGAAGGGACAGTCCGAAATTACCTGTCAGGTATCTTAGCCAAGCTCAACTTGCGCGACCGAACCCAGCTGGCTATCTGGGCTGTGCAGACTGGAGTCACCCAGAGAGATTTTAGTAAGGAAAGCGACAAATGAAGTGGAGACTGAGACATTTGACCCTGCTGGTTGTCCTGATCATATCTGTTGCTTTGGCTTTTGTCTTTTGGGCTTCAGCTCAGGAAAAAGTCCTGCGTATTGGTGTCTATGCTGGCTCTAGCTGGGGTGTGCCTAACAGCCGCGAAAACAAGGTCTTGGACAGCCTGATTAAAAAATTTGAAAAGACGCATCCTCATGTCAAGGTCGTCTATGAAAGCGGTATTCCCAAGGATGATTACGCTGACTGGCTGGCAGAGCAAGTCTTGAAAGGCGAGCAGCCGGATCTCTTTATGGTACCGGAAAACGACTTTAGCATGTTGGCTTCGACTGGCGCCCTCAAATCCTTGGATACCCTCCTAACAGATGATGAACGAAGGGCCTTTTATCCGGTGGCTTATGAAGCCGGGCAATATCAGGGAGTCAGCTATGCTCTTCCAGTTGAGAGCAATCCCATTATGATGTGTGTCAATAAAGACCTGCTTGAAAAAGAAGGAATTAGCATTCCTGAGTCAGGTTGGACTTTAGAGGATTTCTATGAGATTTGCAAGAAAGTAACCAAGGATACCAATGGCGATGGTATAGTGGATCAATACGGTATAACAGATTACACGTGGCAGCAGGCTCTGGTAGCTTACGGCGGCCATCTTATCGATAAATCCGGTATCAATGTAGACAGCGCAGAGATGCACCAAGCCTTGGCCTTTATGAGCAAGCTAGATATGCTCAGCCAGCACTATAAGGTGACTTCTAATGACTTTGATGAGGGGCGGGTGGCCTTCTATCCTATGAGTCTGGCTCAGTATCGGACCTACAAGCCTTACCCTTACCATGTCGCCAAGTATTCAAGCTTTTCTTGGACCTGTATCCCGATGCCGACAGCCAATAGCCAGGTGATGGGAACACAGGTTAAGACCTCGCTCTTTGCCATGTCTTCCAATACCAAGCAAGAGAAGCTGGCTTGGGAATTTATGCTCTTGCTGTCACAGGATAAAGAAAGCCAGCAGGTTTTGTTTGAAAAATCGCAGGGGACCTCAGTTTTACCATCTGTGGTGAAAAGTCAACAGGCTAGAGAAATCTTACAGGCCGATGATTTTGGCTTGGATTCCTTGACTTCTGAGAGGCTAGACCACATGATGAATCGCTCCATCATTGACATCAGTCTGGAAGTGGACCGTCATACGATGGACCGGATGGACTATCTGATTCAAAATGCTATGCAGAATCAAGAGATTGATAGTGCCTTGCCGAGCATTCAAAGAGAAATTGAAAGCGGAAAATAACCTGCTTTCTTTTTTATTGCCAATTAAGTCAGAAAAAAGTACAGCTGCCTAGACCAATATGACAAATGTCATATTTTTCCTAACAAATGTCATCTTTGCAAAATGACATTTGACAATATGAAATCGGTTTCAAACCTTGTACAATAAAATCATCAATAAATCCTTTGTCATTTAAAGCCTGGCTGGGCTAAGAAGTCGAAGGATAAAGGAGGCAGGAAAGATGAAATACCTTGTACTGGTCAGCCATGGGGGACTGGCTGCAGGCGTGCAGAGTTCCTTGAAGATGTTTGCCGGAGACAAGACAGATCAGGTGATTGCGGTCGGTCTTCAGGAAGGCAAGTCAGTTGATGATTTTGCAGTTGATTTTACTCAGGCCTTGGCTGGCTTAAGCGCTGATGACAGTGTCTTAGTTCTGGCTGATATTGTAGGAGGCAGTCCTCTGACGACAGCAGCTAGCGTCTTAGCTGACATGGGTAAGCTCGACTCAGCAGTTATCTTGGGTGGCTTAAACTTGACCATGGGACTGACTGGCTTAGTTATGAAAGACATCTTAGACGGAAAAGAACTGGCTCAGGCTATCCTTTCCGAGGCCACAGCTGCTCTGCAGGAATTTGAAGTCGTAAGCGATGCAGCTGACGAAGATGAAGACGACATTTAGTACTTCCGCCATACATTCTAAAAGATAAAAGGAGATTTTAAAGATGACAGTATCATTTGTACGGATTGACGACCGCATGATCCACGGTCAAACAGTCACTCGCTGGGCTAAGGAATACCCATGTGATGGCTTGATTGCAGTTAATAATGCAGCAGCAGGAAACAAGGTTTTGATTCAGGCCTACAAGGGAGCTTCTGACAAGAAGACTTTTGTTTGGACCAAGGAAGCCTTCAAGGAAAAATCAGGCAAGGTCACCGAGTCAGACAGTCGCTATTTCCTCATTACGAAAAATCCTGTGGATATGAAGGAAATCCTAGTGGACCAAGGATTTGTACCTGGGGATGTTAAGGAAATCATCGTCGGTCCTGCTAATGACCGTCCGGGAGCTGTTAAGCTGGGCAACAACCAGTCCATCACACAAGAAGAAGCAGAAGCGATTGAGGCAATCGAAAAAGCTGGCTACAAAGTCAAATTCCAGCTCTTACCAGATGTTTCCATCGGTTACTGGAGCGATTTCAAGTCTAAATTTGGTTTTTAATTACAATAATGAAAAGGAGAGTCTATTATGACAATTTCTTGGCTGCAAGCCGCTTTGCTGGGTCTATTTGCTAGTTTAGCTTCTATGCCTGGTATGGGTGGTTCTAGTATTGGTAACTACACTCTGGGACGTCCTCTGGTCGGAGGTTTGATTAGCGGGTTGATTCTTGGAGATTTAAAAACAGGTATTATGGTTGGGGTAGCCCTTCAGGTCCTCTATATCGCTCTGGTAACACCAGGTGGAACAGTTTCCGCTGACGTGCGGGCGATCTCTTACATTGGGATTCCTCTCGCAATCTTGTTTGTTCACTCTAAAGGAATCACGTCTGAATCTGCTATCGCTGCAGCAGCTGCACCAATCGGAGCAGCAGTTGGTACTATCGGTACAGTTCTCTTCTATGGAACAGCCACTACAAACTTGCTTTGGCAGCACATTGGCTGGAAAGCTGTTGAAAAAGGCGAATTCAAAAAGCTTTACGCTGTTGACTGGGTCTATCCTTGGATTTCCCACTTTGTCTTCTCTTTCCTTCCAACTATGATTATCACGAAGTTTGGTCCGAATATGGTTGAACTGATGAAGACCCACCTGCCAATGGATGGCTTCATCATGAAATCACTCTTTACAGTTGGAGCTCTTCTCCCATGTGTTGGTATTGCCATTCTTTTGAAACAAATCGTTACCAAGGCTGCTGACTTTATCCCATTCTTTGTGGGCTTCACCTTGGCTAAGTCACTTGGTCTTAATTTGGTTGCCAGTGCAGTTGTTTCATTGATTTTTGCAGTAATTTACTATGAATTGGAAGTAATCAAATCAGCTCGTGTGACCGCGCCAGCTGGTGGGGCTGACTTTGATGACGATGAGGAGGATATCTAAGATGGCTGAAAGAAAGAAAATAACTAAAAAGACTTTAGCGAAATCATTCCACCATTGGTACTATGGTCATTTGACTTGCTTCTCTCAAGAGCACATGCAGACTTTCGGCTACTTGACCTCTATGCTGCCAATCGTGGAAGAACTCTACAAAGACAAGGCAGAGCAGAAAGAAGCTATGCAGACCTATACGGCTTTCTTCAACACGGAACCTCAGCTCGGAGCTTTGGTAGTGGGGATTACAGCTGGTTTGGAAGAAGCGCGTGCCAATGGTGACGCTGTTGATGGAGAAACTATCAATGGTATGCGTGCCGGTCTTATGGGCCCTATCGCAGGTATCGGTGACTCTTTGGTGGTTGGAACTTTGATTCCGGTTCTGCTGGGGATTGCCCTTGGCCTCTCAAAAGGTGGAAATCCTATCGGGGCTCTCTTCTACATCCTTGTTTGGAATGTTCTCATCTATGGCGGTATGCGCTTTGCCTACTTCAAAGGCTATGAATTAGGGGACAAGGCGGTAGAATTCCTTGTAGGACCTAAAGGACAGGCCCTTCGTAAGGCAATCAGTGTCATTGGTGGTATGGTTATCGGGGCAGTTGCTGCAACTTGGGTATCTGTAACGACTTCATTAGAGCTGAAAAATGCTGATGGCGAAGCCTTCCTGAAGCTGCAAGAAAAAATTGACGGTGTTTATCCAGGTCTCTTAACAGCTGGCTTTATCACTCTTTGCTGGTGGCTGATGGCCAAGAAAAAAGTATCACCAAACCTCGTTATGCTCCTCTTGGTTGTCATTGCTTTGATTGGTGTAGCGCTTGGCATCTTTGACCCTCAACTGAAATACTAATTCTCGCTTAATTTTAGGCTGGCAGTAAGTCCGATTTGCTGCTAGTCTAATACAATTTTTTTTGAGCAGAGTAAAAGAAAGAACGGAGAAAATCATGACAGAACAAGAATTGATTCGAGGCTATGAAACAGAAATTCACTACCAGAAGCATATGATTGAAAATCTAGGACGCTGGTTCAGTCTCTTCTTTGCCATTGCCAGCATCGGTCTTGTTCTGATTTATCTCTTTCATGAGACCAATCTCCTAGCGCTGATTGCAGGAATCGTCCTAGCTCTACTAGGGATCTTATCCATGCTCGTATTTGGCTATGGTATCTATAGAGGACGCCTAAATCTGCAAAAAGTGATTGATGATTTTGAAGCAAAACTAAAACTTGCAAGATAGACATTCCCCCTAAAGACAAGTCTGAGAGGATTTTAGCTCGGACTTGTTTTTTTGAGTTTAGGACCAAGTGAAGAAAAAAATAAAATTTTTCTTTCATCTAGCCGATTTTTTTCTTGACTATTTCTGACCAAGTGATAAAATAATAACTATAGATTAGCACTCGATAGTTTAGAGTGCTAAAAATTCAATCTTTGGAGGAAAACTATGTTAAAACCATTAGGAGACCGTGTGGTCTTGAAAGTAGAAGAAAAAGAGCAGAAAGTTGGCGGATTTGTCATTGCGGGCAACGGCCAAGCAGCGACTAAGACAGCTGAAGTTGTAGCAGTCGGTCAAGGTATTCGTACTTTGAACGGTGAGCTGGTAGCCCTGAGTGTCAAGGAAGGGGACAAGGTTCTCGTAGAAAATCACGCAGGCGTGGAAGTCAAGGACGGAGATGAAACTTATCTCTTAGTCAGTGAAGCCAATATTCTAGCAGTTGTCGAGTAAGATTAGAAGAGAGGAATAATAAAATGGCAAAAGATATTAAATTTTCAGCAGATGCAAGAAGCAGTATGGTTCGTGGAGTTGACATCTTAGCAAATACTGTCAAGGTGACTTTGGGTCCTAAAGGCCGCAATGTCGTTTTGGAAAAATCCTTTGGCTCACCCCTTATCACCAATGACGGTGTAACCATTGCCAAGGAAATCGAACTGGAAGACCATTTTGAAAATATGGGCGCTAAGCTAGTGTCAGAAGTTGCTTCAAAAACCAACGATATCGCTGGTGACGGAACAACAACAGCAACTGTTTTGACGCAGGCTATTGTCCGTGAAGGGATTAAAAATGTTACAGCTGGTGCTAATCCAATTGGTATCCGCCGCGGGATTGAAGCAGCCGTTGCGACAGCTGTTGAAGCCCTGAAATCTAACTCAGTACCAGTTTCCAACAAGGAAGCTATTGCTCAGGTTGCTGCCGTTTCTTCTCGCAGCGAGAAAGTCGGCGAGTACATCTCTGAAGCTATGGAAAAAGTTGGCAATGATGGCGTTATTACCATTGAAGAGTCCAAAGGAATGGAAACTGAGCTGGATGTAGTTGAGGGGATGCAGTTTGACCGCGGCTACTTGTCTCAATATATGGTAACCGACAATGAAAAAATGGTAGCCGAACTGGACAATCCTTACATCTTGATTACTGACAAGAAAATTTCTAACATTCAAGAGATTCTGCCATTATTGGAAAATATCTTGAAGACCAATCGTCCGCTTTTGATTGTCGCAGATGATGTAGATGGTGAAGCTCTGCCAACGCTGGTTCTTAACAAGATTCGCGGAACCTTTAATGTTGTAGCTGTCAAGGCACCAGGCTTTGGTGATCGTCGCAAGGCTATGTTGGAAGATATCGCTATCTTGACGGGCGGTACAGTGATTACAGATGACCTTGGTTTAGAGCTCAAGGACGCTACGATTGAAGCGCTTGGACAAGCTTCCAAAGTCACTGTTGATAAGGACAGCACTGTGATTGTGGAAGGTTCTGGCAATCCAGAAGCCATTGCTAACCGTGTGGCAGTCATTAAGTCACAGATTGAAAGCAGCACTTCTGAGTTTGACCGTGAAAAACTGCAAGAACGTCTGGCTAAATTGTCCGGTGGTGTAGCTGTGATTAAGGTCGGAGCTGCAACCGAAACAGAACTCAAAGAAATGAAACTCCGCATTGAAGATGCCCTTAACGCAACCCGTGCAGCGGTAGAAGAAGGAATCGTCTCAGGTGGGGGTACTGCCTATATCAACGTACTGGACGCTGTTGCAGGTCTTGAGTTGGCAGGGGATGAAGCAACTGGTCGCAACATTGTTCTCCGCGCCTTGGAAGAGCCTGTCCGTCAAATCGCTCTGAATGCAGGTTTTGAAGGTTCAATCGTCATTGACCGTCTGAAAAACTCTGAAGTTGGTACAGGCTTTAATGCTGCGACTGGCGAATGGGTTAACATGATTGAGGCTGGAATCATTGACCCAGTTAAGGTGACTCGTTCAGCCTTGCAAAATGCCGCTTCTGTTGCCAGTCTTATCTTGACAACCGAAGCAGTAGTAGCTAATCAACCAGAACCAGCTAGCCCAGCTCCAGCTATGGATCCAGGCATGATGGGCGGTATGATGTAGAAAATAACGGGATTATATATTTCTATAAATTAGATATAATCTTTATCTTATATTTACAAAACAAAAAACTGAGCAGATTTGTTCAGTTTTTTTATTGTGACTAGTTATGTAGCAAGCCTTAATAATTATGCTTGTTTTTAAAAACAAATTTATTTATATGAATATTTGTGGTCATATAATTCATATTTGTTCATTTATTATGCATCCAAATATTACATTTTTGTTTCAAAGAAATACAAGAAGATGACGGAGGAAACGGTTTTCAATTCTTATATGACAAGGTTTTTGGAGAAATAAACTGGTTTACACATTGTCGACAAAAGCTGAACTGGTAAAGGTAAATAGTTGACTTATGGTCAATCGTATGCTAGTCTAATATATGTAGTAAATTGGAAATGTAAAGAAATCTTAATGTTTTTTACATGTTCAGTAAAAAGGAAAAAAGGAAAAAAGGAGGGATTATTTATGAAAAAAATATCTCATACTATTGCGCGCTTTTTCTCAGTAGCCTTTGTGCTCCTCTTTAGCCTGTTTTCTAGCAGTCAATCTGCCAGAGCTAACACGGTAGATGATGTTATCACATCAATCAATGTCTACAATCAGAAGGGTGAAGAACTGACTGACAGCCTTTCCCCTTGGGAAAAATTTCAAATTGATGCAAACTTTGCCTTCAATTACGGCAAGGTTCAGCCAGGAGATACTACTACCATTGGCCTTCCTGTTGAGTTTGCCTTGGAGGGAGCTGATTTTGAAGTCAAAGATGATGACGGTAATCTCGTAGCGACAGCTGTGGTTGATGCAAGCTCTAAGCAGCTTACACTGACTTATACAGACTATGTCCTGACTCGCTCTCATATTGAAGGAAAAGTTCACCTTTTAGCTCGTGTTGACCATAATGTGGTTCGAGATAAAGGCTCAATCCCTCTGAAACTTATCGTTGGCAAGAAGATCATTGAGTATGGGAAAATTGACTACAAAGGTCTTCCTGGCCAAGCAACTCCTTATACTTTCATAAAATACGGCTGGAATAATGCGGATAATATCAAGAGCATTACTTACAGCCTGAATATCAACCAACAAAATCAAGAACTGGATAATGTTGTTATTTCAGATACTCTGGGCTTTAATACCGGAGAAATAGATCTTAACAGCTTCCAAATCCTTAAAGGTTCATGGGTTGTTGACCCAGCTGATAACTCTTACCGACTAAGCCAGCAGCGCGAGGATGTGACAGGAAACTACACGATTAATCTTGCGGCTGACAAGCGCTCCTTTACCATTAACATGGGACATATCGGTGCTAATGAAGGCTTCTATGTCCGCTACCGTGTTAATTTCCCAACAATTCCGGCTGACGGAACAGTCTTCCCGAATGATGCTATCTTGCGAGCAGATAATATTGAAGAGCAAAAATCTTCGGTTGCTGTCCGCTACCAACGTGCAAACGGCTATGCACATGGGGATATCTATGGTGTACAGGTGACTAAGAAAGATGAAGCTGGTAAACCTTTGGCAGGTGCTGAATTCACATTGTACGATGAAGATGGTGTGACTGTTGTTCAAAAAGCAACTAGCGATGCTAACGGGATTGCTTCTTTCAGCAACTTGATTAAAGAGCATTATGTGATTAAGGAAACCAAGGCACCAGCAGGCTACCAACTGTCAGATGAAGAGATTCAGGTCAATGCCGCTCAGCTCAAGAATTATGGTTCTGGTATTATTTACAAAGACTTTACCAACCGTCAGGCCTTGATTACCGCTTCAGGGACCAAGACTTGGAATGACGACAATGATAAAGATGGCAAACGTCCAGACAAGATTACGGTTCGTCTCTATGCTAACGGTGTTGAAGTTGCTTCTAAGGAAGTCGGTCCAAATGCGCAGGGCGAGTGGAAGTATGAGTTTACTGACTTGCCAGCGACCGGCGCAGATGGAAAAGATATTGTCTACTCAGTTACTGAAGACCGTGTTTATGGTTATACAGCTACTGTTGATGGTATGAACATTACCAATACACCAGTTCCAGGAGTTCCGCAACCGCCGAAACCTAGCTCGGACAATAGCTCTAAGAGCAGCTCTAGTTCAAGTAGCTCAAGCAGCAGTAGCACGACTTCTAGCTCAAGCAGCAGTACAGGAAGCACTGTTGTGATCATCGAATCAGACGATGGTAGTGGCGGAGGAAATGCCTCTAATGTTGGAACCAAGAAAGTTCTCCCTAAAGCGGGTGAGAATGCTAGCTGGATCATGATTGCTGCTGGAGTAGCTCTAGTAGGCTTGGTAGGCTTCATTGCCTTCCGTGCCAAGAAGAAATAAATTTCATCTCTGTTCCTTGTGGAGCAGAGATTTTTGCTAGCGTAAACTGAGATCAAAAGCTAGCTGGCTTCATTTCACAATCAGTCATTATATTGTATCCTTTTGTTAATCAAGACTGTGATGTTCCGTAATATAGTTGTTTTAAAATAAAAAGCAACTAAGATGTTTCCTAGAACAAATTAGTTGCTCAGAACTACGGGGAAAGCCGCTTGGATATGCAAGCGTGAGGCATATCAAAACTTGATATATAATCTTTCTTAATTCCTAAACCAAAAAATTTATAAGACATCCTTAGGAATATGCTCGGTGTGTGATCATCTTTATCAAGTTTTCGTCAAACTTATTTTACTTCAGTCTTCTCTCGTAGTTTTTGTTATGTAATGCCCCCTCCTTTTTGTGCCTAAAGGAAGGGGATTTTTTGGTGTGGAAAATCTTGGATACTAATAGAACTAAAATAGCGAGATTAGATAAACAAAAAGCCTTGCAAAATAAGATATTTACGGTAGCTTTGATTAAAATTCTAGAAATGCTAATAACTTCAATGATTAAGTTATTGGCATGATTAATAGTTTAAAAGAAGCGATTGAAGAAAAACTTGCTTCTCACTACTCAGATAACAATTTAGAACTGATTGATGCTATCTTTAAAGAAGATTATAAAAAAGAAAAAGATATAATTGAAAATACTCCGTCTGAAGAAATCAAAGTATTCGAAAGTATCTTATCTCATAATTTGCTTCCTACAAAGATTGTAGCTCATAATAACAAAGCATTCAATTTAGCAACCTTTATAAATTCAGAATACTTAAGAGTCAGTAACTCATACGAATATCATCAAGATGAGATAGAGGATGTTAAAAAAATGATTTGTGAAATCAATAATTTATCTAAGAATAAGACATTAGATAAAGTTGATAGCTTTAAAATTAATCATCTACTTAAAAAATTATATGAGTTGTTAGAACACTGGCAAAAGTAAAGAACAATAATTATAAAATTTTTATCTAGTCAAGATCTTAAACCTTGATTTTTTAGAAAGACAAATTTATAAAACAAATACAAGTAAACTTTTATAATTATTCGGTACAAAAAGTAATTTGACATCAAAAAAGCCTTGTAAATCAAGGCTTTTTCTTATCTATTTCTATGCCCCCTGCATGAATTTGTAAGAACTTTTCATATTGAAAATAAACAAAAATGTTGAAATATAGCTGATTTTAGGGAAATACTTTTAGGTATTTTCAATGTCAGGATTTAAAAATGGGGCAAAAGTGGGGCAAAAACAAATTAACGAAAAAAATATCGAGTTCGTGCATCAAGTAAATGATAAATTGCAAGAATAAGTGCAACATTTACTCGAACTCATCCTCTAGAGCTTCACTAGCAGTTCTGTAAGCTAAACATTTTCGTGGTCGGTGATTGATATCATATAAAGCCTTGGTTCCCAAAGCTTTTTTATGTTATAAACTCATTAAAAGAACCCCCAGTTAGATTTGGAATATTTTTTATTCTGTGTCACATAAAAATAAATAAAATGAATGGCTATAGCTAGAGCTAAAATGGTTGTTATACTCACTACTATTATAGGATTAGAAGCAAAGATTAAAGAGAGAATCAAGGCAGCCAGATAGAGTGTCGCTTGGACACAGTAGTAACTTTTCGAATAGCGAAGATAGTGTTTGTTATAGGGCCCATTTACTAGGACAGCAGCTTGAAAGAGGCCAAATCCGATATAAGAGAAGCTGGTTGCAAAGAGAAGATTAGCTTCAGGATTCAGAAGAAAACTCATCGAAACGGTCATCATAATAAGTCCAATGAAAATAGGATAGTGACTGTAAATTAGAAATAGTCCCTTTTGATTAGATTTTTCATCAATAGCATGGTCGAATTGACCAAAATAAAACAAGAACAGAGAAAGCATAATAATGAAATAAAGAACCGAATAAATCGAGAAATTCTCGATTGTAAAGAAGTTAGCTAGCTCCATAATCATCTCTCCAAACGTAATAATGACAAGAAGGGAGATGCGCTCGATTAAATGGGGGAGATTTACCTGGTAATGCTTATCTTTACTAAGCAAGATAATTGGCATAATAAATGTTAGCAGAATACTAGCAAATAAGACAGAGACTCCAACGTAAATAGGAAGAAGAGCTGCTAGATAGACTCCTAAACTTCCTAGACCTGTTATCCATAGAAAACCTTTGATACTTTCCCGTTCAACATTATCGGTTGATTTTCTAAAAAATTCAACCAAATATTGTAAAAATAAGGTAAAGGTTAATGTACCAACAGCCCAACAAAGATAATGAAAATATTGTTGCCAATCAGGTCCAATCATATTGGCTATAAAGAGTAAAAGTCCCATTTTGATAAACATGATTACCATGTTAAATAAAGAGTTCTTTCCATAGCGATTGGTATAAATGGTTTGAATCATCCATGAATCAGTGAGAACCAAGACAGCCATGAAAAAATCAAGGAAAGAATTCCAAGTCAAAATACCGTTATGAAGATGCTCAATTAAAGTAGTTACTTTTGAAATTGCAAAAACAAAAACTAGGTCATAAAAAAGTTCTGAAAATTCTACACGTTTATGTTTAATAAGAGTTGTCATCTTAAGTCCTTTCTATTCTAGAAGTACAATTTATTATAACAGAAAATGGTAATGAGAGAAAAGGATATGCTTAAATAACTTCATGTGACGCGAATTGTCAAAACCTTGGAGCACATTTACCTCATGTACCAACTCACAGGCAGAGTGTTTGATGATTGATAATGAAGAATAAGATTTTACAATAGAAAAGCGAGGATATCCTCGCTTTTTTTATTTAATCTAATAGCTCCTTATTTTCAATTAAGAGCTCTAGTGGAGATTTATCTCTTGCTTCAATAAAACCAGGTTCATATTGGGTATGAAGTGTTCTTTTCTGAGAAGTTGGATCAATATACAACTCTTTTCCATCTTCTGTGTATAGTTGGTTGCCTCTTGTTAGGTAAAGAGACGAAAAAGCTGAGAATATGATTTCCCAGCTTTTTTGAATGCGATAGAAATAGCAACTAGACTATTTACGAAAGACCTCAATAATGTAGGTGAAGCCAGTAACTAAAAATGCAAAGGCAATGACATAAACGACAAAGACACCTGTAGCCACTGGATTGAACAGAATCACTAGACCTAGTAAAAATTCAAGCAAGGCTACCCACGTGATATTGCTACCAATAATAGGGAAAATCAATCCTAGACGATTGCCTTTAAAGAAAGCAATAATGGCTTCTACAATTAACCAAATTCCTACAATGGTCGGAATGACGACCGGCAGGGTCAAAAAGCCATAAGCAACGAGGTAAAGAGCTAAGAGAAGACTAACAAATCCTTGGAAAAGATAAACAGGTGAGCGAAGCTCTTTTGGTGCAGAGAAATAGCCTAAAATAGCTGCTATAGAAGAAACCAGTAAACTAAATGCAATCCACCAGCTGTAAGCAACAAGATTAGCTACTGGGTTTGTAAATAGGAAAAGTCCTAAAAGGACAAAAACAACTCCTGCAAGGAATAGCAGTAAACGATTAGAAAATTTCATTTCAATACACTCCTATTATATAGTATAGTTTTTTATTAAAAGTATTCTACACCCTTTTTTAGGAAATGTCAATAAACTAAATGGATAATTTGGAAGTTCAGTCTGACTTACAAAAAGAAAAGGAGTTTTCACTCCTTTTCACAGATTGAAGACAAAGTCCTTATAAAAGTGTCTTCTAAAGATTTTAACTTCAATCTGAAGCGAGGTTATCCTCGCTTTTTCTATTTATCAAACAATTCCTTATTTTCAATTAAGAGTTCTAGTGGGGATTTATCTCTTGCTACAATAAAACCAGGTTCATATTGGGTATGAAGTGTTCTTTTCTGAGAAGTTGGATCAATATACAACTCTTTTCCATCTTCTGTGTATAGTTGGTTGCCTCTTGTTAGGTAAAGTAAATCCTCTAAGTACTGTCCATCAGTATGTAGGAAATGCTCGATGTATTTGACAGCTTTTAAGATTTCACTTACTTTATCAGAGTATTCATTAGATTCAAGAACACTCTTTTCTAACTCAATCTCTTTACTCGTTCCAAAGAGTTGGGTTGGAGTTGCATTAAAATATTCCGCTATCTTATCCAAATTTGCAAAGGTAGGATAGCTTTTTTGTTTTTCGTAATCAGAGATGGACTGTTTACCGATTCCTAAATCTTCAGCTAGTTGAGTTTGGCTTACTCCTTTTTCTATGCGCAATCGTGCCAAATTGGGTCCAAAATTTTGAATAATAAAGGTCATGGGAAACTCCTATTTTTATTTTTAACTTATTTTATCACCTATAAACTTACAAATCAAGTTTTTAGTTGACTTGCCCAAATATTTTTTATAAAATATATTTATAACTTAGAAATAAGTTATAAATGATAAAAAATAGTTCATAAGTTTAGGGACAGTGAGTGAGGAGGAAGTTGAGGATGAGACTATGACTTATGACTATTCGAAGCCTTGGAGCTAGAAATTGTGTGGACAAGGACAAGGGACGAGCCTGACGGGAAGTCAGGCGAAGTCCTGCAGACTGCCGTCCAGACAATTTCTAGCCAAGCAAAAGCTGGCTATTCTAACAGCCAGCAAAAAGGGACACTTAGGGCAACGCCCAAAGAACGACGGAACGAGCAATCGTTGATTTGACGGTGTTTCTGAAACCTAAAAAATCTAAAAGAAGGGGGGACAATTTTGTTGGTTTCTATACAAGATTTAAGAAGTATTCAAGAACGATGTGATGTAGGAGAATTAGTACAGCGGTTAGATGTCAGTATTGATAGATTAACGGTTATCTGGGATACAGACATTGGTTCCCTAAGACAAATTTTTAAAAATCTGAAACAGGCAATAAGTACAAGAGTTGATTCATTTGAAATACATGATAACGTACGAGATGATGTATTTACTTTAGCTAAAGATTTTAATGAGTATGATTCAATCAATATTATATTTTTTCAATTATCCACTTATGGAAATGAACAATTGATTCGAATTGATTTCAATCCTAATACTTTAAAAGAATTTGATGGAATGAAAGTATGGAGGCAATTAATGTACTTTGCTAGATTGAATTCATTGACAGTACGTTTGTCTCGTTTTGATTTGGCATTTGACATTTTCAATAGGCCTGAAATCGTTAATTTGCAACATATTAAAGGTGGTGTTACCCATAAGGTCTTCTATGGTAGAGGGGGTGAATTAGAGACGAAATATTGGGGTTCTAGCGGTAGTAATGTACAAGTTAGGTTATATGATAAGAATAAAGAAATCATTGCTCACAAGCGCGATGAGAAGCTAGATTTGGCTGTAAATCCGTTTTGGTGGAGACTGGAATTCCAACTTAGAACCAAAGCGATTGGTGAGGAGATGGTCCAAGATGTTATGAATCGACTTGATAATTTCGGATTTTATAAGCTAGAACATATTCGAGTGGAGCAAAGAGCATTTACAATTATCTTTCTCAACAATCCTGAACTGTTATCATTGGCTTTTCCAAATTTAAAATCAGACAGCATCAAAAAGAAAAAAACAAGAGTCCGCAAACTATTGAGAGAAGAAACGAACCAATTTGCGGAAGAATTAAAAGAAGTATTAATACAGAATCTCCCTAAATTAAATGCAGAATTACAACTACTTGTAGGCGAGTTTCTGAATTTAGAAAATAAATAAGGAGGATAACTATGGACAATAATTTAATTAGTAACAAAGAATTAATTGAAATGGGCTATCGCCCTCATACAGCAAATGATATCATTCATCAGGCAAGAGAATTACTTGTCTCACGAGGCTATACATTTTATAATCGCAAACGTTTGATGGTTGTTCCAAAAAGTGTTGTAAATGAGATTCTAGGAACTGAGGTGGCGTAATATGGCAAGTGTTCGTTATCGAAAGCGAGGAGATAGTAATTTATGGACCTATGAAATTCGTAGCGAAGGAAAAACTGTTGCTCATAATAGCGGTTTTAAAACAAAAAAACTTGCAGAGTCAGAAGCTGAACCGATTCTGCAAGAACTTCGTTTAGGAAAAAGAATTTCTAGAGATATTTCTCTTGTAGATCTGTATCAAGAATGGCTTGAACTAAAAATTCTACCGAGTAGTAGGTCGGAAGAGACAAAGAAAAAATATCTTCTCCGTAAAAACACAATTGAAAGATTATTTGGAAATAAAAAAGTCACTCAAATTCGTGCGAGTGAATACCAAAGAATAATGAATAAGTATGGGCAAACAGTTGGTAGAAATTTTCTTGGTAGATTGAATACTGGGATTCATCAGAGCATCCAAATGGCAATTGCCGACAAAGTTCTAATAGATGATTTTACACAACATGTCGAGTTATTTTCATCCAAAGAACAACAGATGACAGAAGAGAAATATTTACATACAGAAAAGGACTATCTGGATTTACTTTTAGCAGTAAAGAGAAAATTTGATTACCAACATTCAATTGTTCCTTATATCGTCTATTTTCTATTAAAAACAGGTATGAGGTTTGGAGAGTTAATAGCGTTAACTTGGAATGAAGTTGACTTTGACAGAGGACTGCTAAAAACATATAGGAGGTTTAATACCCTTACTCATAAATTTGTCCCTCCAAAAAACAAAACGTCTATTCGGGTGGTACCGATAGACGAAGAATGTATCAAGATATTACAAGTCCTAAAAATTGAACAAGAGAAGGCTAATAAAGAGCTAGGAATCAAGAATAGGTATAAAATGATTTTTCAGCATTATGGATATATTCACTTGGTACCAGACATTGCAAGTGTCAATAAAGCTTTGAGTGTTCTTTTAAATGAATTAGATATTTATCCAATTATCACGACAAAAGGAGCACGTCATACCTATGGAAGCTACCTCTGGCACAAAGGATTTGACCTTGGAGTTATTGCAAAAATTCTAGGGCATAGAGATATTTCAATGTTAGTAGAAGTATATGGACACACTTTAGAAGAGAAAATTTTTGAGGAATTTAATCAAATTAGAGATGTCTGGAAAGATTGCTCATAAAAAAATGTGGGGCAAATGATGGGGCAAATCAGTTATAGACAAACAAAAAAGCCTTGTAAATCAAGGCTTTTTCCTGTTGTATGTAGATGCCCCCTGCAGGGATCGAACCTGCGACCCACGGATTAAGAGTCCGCTGCTCTGCCAGCTGAGCTAAGGAGGCAATAGAAAAAGCTGTATTGGTGCCGGACCTTCACGATTTGTATTGAACCCGCGCAATTAAGCAGGTGGGCAACTCGCTCTAACTGAAGCTGCTTCCGCGTGACACGGCCTGCATGCTGTTAGAAGTCTTTTGTTTCCCTAATAATACAAAAAATAGTCGGTCAACACTTAAGTGTGAAGTCGTACACCACAGCGTTTCTATAATTATAATACCATAAATTTTGAAAAATTCAAGAGAAAAATGTGATTTTTTGCAAACGATGTCATCATTTTTTTAAGTCATCAATCTTATCCTTGGTCAATCCAAGGGCTCGCTCGTACTTGCCATTTTCATTGGGAGTGAAATAATTGGCGTCTTTAATCTTGTCGGGCAGATAGTCCTGCTTGACCCAATTGCCAGGATAGGAGTGAGGGTAGAGATAGCCCTGAGCATTACCCAATTCCTTGCTTCCTGCATAGTGGCCGTCGCGTAAGTGGCGGGGAATGGGAAGATTTCCATTCTTTCGTAAGTCAGCTAAGGCCTTGTCCATGGCCAGATAGGCTGAGTTGGACTTGGGCGAAAGTGCAAGGTCAATAACAATGTTGGCGATAAGGATACGAGCTTCAGGAAAACCGATCCGCTGAGCTGCCTCCAGAGCTGTAACGGTATGAACTTGAGCGTCTGGATTTGCCAAGCCAATATCCTCGTAAGCGATAACGGTCAAGCGTCGAGCTAGGCTAGGCAGGTCTCCTGCCTCAACGAGGCGAGCTGCGTAGTGGAGGCTAGCATTGACATCGGAGCCACGGATGGACTTCTGCAGGGCAGAGAGGACATCGTAATGGCCGTCCCCGTCCTTATCCATGGTGATATAGCTCTTTTGCAGGCTGTTTTCCATGACATCGAGCGTGATGTGGCGAATGCCCTTGTCATCTTCTGGGGTAGAGAGCACGGCTAAATCCAGCGAATTATAGGCGGAGCGCAGGTCTCCGTTGGTAGAGATGCCAATAAAGTCTAGAGCTTCATCGTCTAGCTCCACTGGGAAATCAAATCCTCTTTCCTTATCCTTCAAGGCTAGCTGAATGGCCATCCGGATGTCGTCGTTGCTTAGGGGTTCAAGCTCAAATATCTGAACGCGGCTTCTGATAGCAGGAGTGACAGAAAAGAAAGGATTTTCTGTCGTCGCTCCAATCATGATGACCAGACCGCTTTCTAATAGCGGCAGTAGAAAGTCTTGCTTGGTCTTGTCCAAGCGGTGAATCTCGTCCAGCAGGAGCACCAGTCCGCCGGAAAATTTCGCTTCTTCAGCGATTTCCTGCAGGCGTTTCTTGCTATCTACGGTGGCGTTAAAGGTCCGAAAGGCGTATTTAGTTGTGCCGGCAATAGCCGAGGCGATAGAGGTCTTGCCGATGCCGGGTGGTCCGTAGAGGATCATCGAGGACAGGCGGTTAGCTTCAACCATGCGACGGATGATTTTTCCAGGTCCGACCAGATGCTGCTGGCCGATGATCTGGTCAATGTCAGTAGGCCGCATGCGCAGGGCTAGGTTTTCTGGCATAAGATTTCCTTTCTGCAAGTGTTTTTCTTGGCTTTTTGTGTTACTATTGTAGATAGTAATATTTTATCACAATGAAAAGAGGAAATCATGGCTAAGTACGGTTTTTTGGAGATATTGGACGAGGAAATGGGGAAGAGCTTTCCTTTTGACTATGAGATAAACTGGGACAAGAAGAATCACGCGGTGGAAGTAGCCTTTCTTCTTGAGGTGCAAAATCCAGGCGGGATTGAGACGGTTGATGCTGAGGGCAATGCCTCGGCTGAGGATATTTACTTTGAGGAAGCCGTGCTTTTCTATAATCCGGTCAAGTCTCGTTTTGAGGCCGAGGACTATCTGGCTGCCCTGCCCTATGAGCCGAAGAAAGGGCTGTCACGGGAGTTTTTGGCTTATTTCGTGGATTTCCTAAGCCAAACAGCTGAGTCTGGCCTTGATGCGCTCATGGACTTTTTAGCAGATTCAGAGGCGGCAGAGTTTGAGATGGCTTGGAATGCTGAGGCTTTTGAAAATGGCAGAGCTGACTTGGCTGAGACAGAATTTTATTCATATCCGAGGTATTAGGAGGCGCTGATGACAGATGAAGAAGGACTAGATTTGCTGCACAAACAGATGGAGTTTTCTGGCTGCAAGATTGCCTTGCTCTGTGATGATAAGCTACTGACTATCTTGCGAGACGATATTTCAACCATTCCTTGGCTCAATATGTGGGAGTTACCGGGCGGTGGCCGCGAGGACGAGGAAACGCCTTTTGAATGTGTCCAAAGGGAAGTTTTCGAAGAGCTTAGTTTTAAGCTTGAAGAAGCGGCTATTGACTGGGCTAAGGAATATCAAGGAATGCTTGATCCAGAAAAAACCTCTATTTTTATGGTGGGAACCATCACTCAGGAAGAATTTGCCAGCATCATCTTTGGTGATGAGGGCCAGGCTTATCAGATGATGGATGTGAGCCAGTTTTTAGCAGATGAAAAGGTTATTCCGCAGCTGCAGGACAGGTTAAGAGATTATTTGGAGGTGCGAGCATGATTCATATTGAGCGGGCGGGAGCTGAGGATTTAGAGACCATTATTGCCATTCAGCGAGCGAGTTTTAAGGCTGTTTATGAAAAATATCAGGATCAATACGACCCCTATCTGGAGGAGCGAGAGCGGATTCGCTGGAAGCTGGTTGAGCGGCCCAATAGTTTTTATTATTTTGTCAAAGACGGCGAGAAGATTCTGGGCTTTATCCGCTTGAATACAAATGATGAACAGACAGCAGGCTGGATTGGGACAGTGGCGATTTTGCCAGAGCACCAGAATAAAGGATATGGCTCTGAGGGGCTTGGCCTGATAGAGGAGACATTCTCTACCATTATGAAATGGGATTTGTGTACGGTTTTCCAGGATAAAGGCATGGTGGCTTTTTATGAGAAAAACGGCTATCATCAGACCCATACGGAGCCCGAAAAAGAGGGCATGGATATGGTTTACATGACGAAGACAATGAAATAAACAAAGAAAGGATTGTTCAGTTAAATTTCTAAACTGAACCCGCCCTAAACACTGTGGCAAAAAGATAAGGTTCTCTTAGACATAAGACTTGTCAGAGAATTTCCTATTTTGACTCTGTGTTTTACGGGCTTGGTATTTTAATGATGGACACTTGGCAGGAATTAACGATTGAAGTGAAGCGTGAGGCGGAGGAAGCAGCCTCGAATATTCTGATCGAGCTGGGCAGTCAGGGCGTGGCTATCGATGACAGCGCAGATTATCTGGGGCAGGTCGACCAGTATGGTGAGCTTTTTCCAGAAGTTGAGCAGAGCGAGCGGGTTCGGATTACCGGCTACTATCCGGATTCTGTGGATATAGAGGCTGTTGCAGCCCAGGCCAATGAGCGTCTGACTGAGCTGGATGGCTTCGGATTGGAGACGGGCGATATTCAGCTGACTCGGCAGGAACTGGCTGAGGAAGACTGGGCGGACAATTGGAAGAAATACTTTGAGCCGGCTCGGATTACCCATGACTTGACAATTGTGCCGTCATGGACGGAGTATGAGGCGACAGCTGGTGAGAAGATTATCAAGCTGGATCCTGGCATGGCCTTTGGTACGGGCACTCACCCAACGACCAAGATGAGCCTCTTTGCTTTGGAGCAGGTCTTACGAGGCGGAGAAACGGTGCTGGATGTGGGTACAGGCAGTGGCGTTCTCTCCATTGCCAGCTCTCTCTTGGGCGCTAAGGACATCTACGCTTATGATTTAGACGAGGTGGCGGTGCGCGTGGCTCAGGAAAATATTGAGCTCAATCCAGGTATGGAGAACATCCATGTGGCACCGGGTAATCTTCTTCGAGGCGTAGAAATCGAGGCGGATGTCATTGTTGCCAACATCTTGGCCGATATTCTCGTCCATCTGACAGAGGATGCCTACCGTTTGGTCAAGGATGAGGGCTATCTGATTATGAGTGGGATTATTTCTGAGAAGTGGGAAATGGTGCGCGAGTCAGCAGAAGCAGCAGGATTTTTCCTAGAAACTCATATGATTCAGGGCGAGTGGAATGCCTGTGTCTTTAAGAAAACGCAAGACATTTCAGGCGTGATAGGTGGTTAGATGCAGCAGTATTTTATAAAAGGAAGTCCTCAGTCTCCTCTGGCGGTCACGGATAAGGACACGGCCAAACATATGTTTTCAGTCATGCGCCTCAAAGAGGGCGACCAAGTTACACTAGTCTTTGATGATGGCGTGAAGCGACTGGCTCGGGTTTTGGACCCCAGTCAACAGAGCTTGGAAATCTTGGAGGAGCTAGCAGACAATACCGAGCTGCCGGTTCAAGTAACCATTGCTTCAGGCTTTCCCAAGGGTGATAAATTAGAGTTTATCACTCAGAAGGTAACGGAGCTAGGAGCCAGTGCTATCTGGGCTTTTCCAGCGGACTGGTCGGTGGCCAAGTGGGATGGCAAAAAGCTGGCTAAAAAGAGTGAAAAGCTAGAGAAAATTGCTCAGGGAGCAGCGGAGCAGAGTAAGCGAAATCTGATTCCTGAGATTCGGCTCTTTAATAAAAAAGCAGACTTCCTGGCGACCTTGGCAGATTTTGACCGCATCATCGTGGCCTATGAAGAATCGGCCAAAGCAGGAGAAACTGCAGCTCTAGTCAGTGCTCTGTCAGGCTTGGCAGCCGGCGCAAAAGTGCTCTTTATCTTCGGACCGGAGGGCGGTCTCTCGCCAGATGAAATAGCAGCCTTTGACCAAGCAGGCGCTGTATCGGCTGGTCTAGGTCCACGTATCCTGCGGGCTGAAACAGCTCCGCTTTACGCCTTGACGGCAGTCAGTGTTTTGTTGGAATTGAGCAATGACAGTCTCTAAAAAGCAAAATCAGCAGCCATTTTGGCTGCTGATTTTTTAATCATTATTGTCTTTCACGTTTTTTGAAGGCGAAGATTCCTGCAAGTCCGGTCATGACAAGTCCCAAGAGTCCGAGCGAGGATGTCTTTTCTCCGGTTGCTGGGAGGCTTTCTGTTCCTGCCTGTCTGTGGGATGCTTGCTTGTTTGTGCTAGGGTCAACAGCAGTCAAGACAGGGAAGTCTACTCTACTATGCTGCAGGTTGGCTGCTTCAACTGCGATAGTAGGAGAGCTTGGTTGCTCAATAGGAACCGGTTCAGTTTTCGGTGCGACGTAGACGAATTTGTATTCGCCGAATCCTTCTTGGGCAGAGGTTGCTAGATAGACGATGTCTCCGTCAGTACCAATCAAGTTCTTGGCCTTATCAGCTGTCAGGAAGCGCAGGTCCAGTCCCTTGATGGTATCAGCGAAATGCCAGTTCTGATCTGCACTTGGATTGATATTTTTGACAGCTAAGATATAGTTGATGATAGCTTGGCGGTTTTCCAGATTGAGCAGGCGGTTGAGGCTGGCTTCTCGAACACCTGGGAAGTTACCGTTGGACCGGTAGTTGTTGGTCACGACGATAAATTCCTGATTGGGGTCAATCTCTTTGCCTTGATATTTAAGGTCGCGGACCCGGCTGGCATTTGGATTTGCCAGCTTGCCTTCGCGGTCGTATTTGTTCGGCTGGGTAATGTCAAACTCATAGGTAACACCGTCAATAACATCAAAGTTATAAGTCCGGTAGTCAGTATTGACCAGATTTTGCGGTTGGTTATTATTTGGGTCAATGGTGTTGAACTGGCCAGCTGACATTTCCAACCATTCTTTGAGCTGGGCACCGTTGACCTTGAGGATAGCTGTGACATTATCATAAAGATAGAGATCTGCTACGTTCTTGATGGCAATAGGACCAGCTGGAATGTCTGTGTAGGCCGTTGCATCCCCGCGAGTTCCCGCCTTGAAAGGAGCAGCTGCAGACAGGATAGGAAGGTTGGCTTCAGGCGTGCCAGCCAGCTCTTGCTTAGCATACCAAAGCTGAGCATTATTGACGATTTGCACAGATGGATCGTCTTTGACCAGAGAGAAGTAGCTTGTAATCGGTGCAGTCGTTGTACCGACTTGCTGTCGGACATAGTTGATAGTCCCTTGATGGGATTCCTTAGCAATGTCAATGACGCGCTGATCTGCTACATTAGACTTGGTATCCACCTTGCGGATGGAGCCCTTGCTGTCAGTGACTTTCCATTTACCGTCGGTATAGTTTAGCTTGAGGTCAATGACGCCCAGATGGTCGCCGTATTTTCCAGCCATGGTTACTGGAGTGCCGTTGATTTTCCCGTTGACACCGTCTACACCAGGATATTTTTCGTAGAAACCAGTTCCATTTCCGCTTGGGAATTCGGCGTGGGAGTGGCCCGTTACAACAGCATCCACACCTGGCAGGCTAGCGATTTGATAACCTTCATTTTCCTCGCCTTTTTCATACTTGTCATCTCCGATACCAGAGTGAGAAAGCACCAAAGTGATGTCTGCACCTGCCTTGCGCATCTCAGGAATGATGTCTCGAATAGCCTCAACAGAATCGCGAACGACCACTTTTCCTTCTAGGTTTGCTTTATCCCAGTTGAGGATTTGTGGCGGTACAATCCCTGTCACACCAATCTTGACAGTCGTCAAGCGGCCTTGTGTATCCGTAAAGGTCTTTTCGATGATTTTGTAAGGCTGATAGATGAATTTACCAGTCGCTGGATCCAGCACATTGGCATTGACAAGAGGCATGCCGGCTGTCTCAATCACACGGTTCAGATAGTCCAGACCATAGTTGAACTCATGGTTTCCTAGCGTACCAGCTTCAAAGCCCAGAGCTTGCAGAGCAGCGTACATAGGGTGCTGCTCGCCCTTCTCCACAGGATCTACAATGGCCTTATAGGTTCCAAGCGGCGTTCCTTGGATGGTATCGCCATTGTCGACCAAGAGGACATTTGGATTTTCTTTCTTTGCTTTCTCGATCAGCACGGCTGTTTTAGCCAGTCCCAAGGTCTCCACCGGCTTGTCCTGATAGTAGTCGTAGTTGACCAAGTTGGTATGGAGGTCAGTCGTTGCCAAGATACGAAGCTCGACAGTCTGTCCCTCCACGGGCTTAGTATCCTCAGTAGCTGCGACATTGCGAGCCATAGCCATCAGAGCATCAGCGTTTCCGCTGGCATTTTCTGGGGAAATAGCAGAGCTAGGCTCCGTGCTCTCTGGTGTCGCAGTAGCTTCAGTAGGACTTGCAGCAGTCGTTGGTTTTACTTCCGCTGCGCTGCTTTCTACTGGAGCAGGATTAGCGGTGACTGCTGGAGCATTCTCATCAGCTTGAACAGCATTTACAGCTGCCGCAAGAGTCGCTGCGCTCAAAAGCACAACCGTTTTTTGAAGGGATGATTTAGACATAATATCTCCTTTGTTAAAATGAATTTCAGACTTATATTATACTATATTAAAGCGCTCTCATCAAGAGAAGTTCATAAATTAAAACTTAATAAAATTGACTGGAAGCTTCATAAGTTGCAAATATGAGAATATAAACTAAAACAGAATGCTCCAAGATTTACCACTATTGTATCCGCTTTCGTATTTTGGTATAATAGTGATGAGCTCACTTGGGTAAGTCGGAAAGGGAAATAAAACGGAAAAAATCAGACTGCCTAAACTGGGAAGCGTATCTGCATTTTTTGCCTGATAAGGAGAGGAGGTTCGCCATGACTATGTCTGCCTTATTTGAGTTGTTTGTCGCCCTTTTAGGTGTGGCATCTACTTGCTACCTTGTCTATGCTTATTGTCAATTTATCAAGGAAGAAGTTCATCACTTTCTTCACCACAACCCGCCCGTTTAAGGCGGGTTTTTGCTTTTGGGGAAATATATTATATAATGAAACTGATAAAGATTGAGGAATGTTTATATGTCTAAGAGAAGAAATAGAATTATGGGGCTTATTGGCCTAAGTGTACTGATATTGCTGGGAGTAGGCCTATACCTAGCTCATAAAAATCATGAATTTCAGAATGAGATGACAAGAATTGTCCACAGTAAGAAAGTGAAGAATCTAATAGAAAAGAAATTAAAAAAAATAGATTCTCATGCTTTAACAGATAAGGGGAAAATTCAATCCTATAAAATTGATGATAAGAGCATTCGTCACAATCCAATGGGAGGCATTATGTTTGATATTGTCATTAATGATGACCCTGATATTGTTGGGTCAACAGGCCTTAGAAAATATGGAGAGAATGAGGACATACGAACTGTTGGTATGGATAGGTCAAAAGGTCTTCAGAAGTTGCTAGAGGAGTGATGACCAAGGAGTCATAAGGAGATTTCTTTATTTAGAGGTGAACGTATGAAGCAAAAACATAAAATTATCTTATCAGTTATCAGCTTGTTTGTGACTGCTTGCATAGGAGTAGGTCTCTACCTAGCTCACAAAAACCAAGAATTCCAGAATGAAATGTTCAGAATTGTCCATAGTGAGGAAGTGAGGGAGTTGATTGAAGAAGATTTAAAAAGAAAAGATCCAAATGCGTTAACAGACAAAGGGAAGATTCACTCTTATAAAATAGATGATAGCTCCATTAAGCATAATCCGATGGGGGGAATTATGTTTCATATTATCATTAATGATAGTATAAGTATGGTTGGGAAGACTGGTCTTCGAATGGATGGTGAGAATGGGAAAATTCGTACGGAAGGTATGACTGAATCAGCAGGTTTGCGGGCGTTGTTGGAAAGTGACGACAAGTGATTCAGTATTCTAGTTATAGCGAAAACCTCTTGCTTTAATTGGAATTGCAAAACCTATACCACATACTAAATTATAATAGTCGTAGGAGTGTCTAATGAAGCAAAAACATAAAATTATCTTATCAGTTGTTAGCTTGTTTTTAGTTCTTTGTCTGGGAGGAGGAATATACTTGACTTACAAAAATCAAGAATTCCAGAATGAGATGATAAGAATTGTCCACAGTGAGGAAGTAAAGAAATTGATTGTGGAAGAATTAAAAGCAATTGATCCAAATGCTTTAACGGAGAAAGGAAAAATTCGTTCTTATAAAATAGATGATAGCTCCATTAAACATAATCCAATGGGAGGCATTATGTTTGATATCATCATTAATGATAGTATAAGTATGTTTGGGAAAATGGGAATTCAAAAAGATGGCGGAAGTGAGCAACTAAGTTCAGTTGGTATGAGTGAATCGGCAGGTTTGCAAGCTTTGGTAGGGGAGTGATGACAAGTGATTCACTATTCTAGCTATAGCGAAAACCTCTTGCTTTAATTGGAATCGCAAAACCTATACCACATACTAAATTATAATAGTCGTAGGAGTGTCTAATGAAGAAAAAGAATAAAATTATACTAATTATCGTCAGTTTGTTTGTGGCTGTTTGTTTGGGAGGAGGAATGTATATGGCGCACAAAAATCAAGAATTTCAGAATGAGATGGTAAAGATTGTCCACAGTGAGGAAGTGAAGAATTTAATAGAAAAGAAATTAAAAAAATTAGACCCTCATGCTTTAACGGATAAGGGGAAGATTCGTTCTTATAAAATAGATGACAAGACCATCCGTCATAATCCTATGGGCGGAATCATGTTTCATATTGTAATCAATGAAAACCAAGATATTATAGGTAAGTTTGGCATTCAAAAATATGGGGAAGACGAACCAATTAGTACAGTAGGAATGTCAAAATCAAAGAAATTTCAAGATTTACTTAAGGAGTGATTTCGATGTTTTACAATGATGAAGTAAAGAATAAGATTGCTTGGCAAGAATATACTAGTTATAAAATCGGTGACAAGTCAAAGAAAGTGCCCAGCAAAAGAGAAGTGGTGTTCAGGAATTGCAGGATAATAAGTAAGGCTTTGTTTTTACCAGCCTCGCATCGGATAACTCCCGCCCGTTTAAGGCGGGTTTTTATATGAACCGTCTTCTAGGTTTTCATATCGGGTTAAAAGTGATAAAATAGTAGGCAGGAATTGGAGAGACGAGATGCCAAAAGAAGTGAATTTGACGGGCGATCAGGTATTGGCCCTTACTAGAAAATATCTGGCTGCGGAGGATGTGGCCTTTATACAGAAAGCTTTGATCTATGCGATTGACTGTCACAGCGGGCAGTTTCGCAGGTCAGGTGAGCCTTATATTGTGCATCCCATTCAGGTGGCAGGGATTTTGGCCAAGCTCAAGCTGGATGCGGTAACGGTTGCCTGCGGCTTTCTTCATGATGTGGTCGAGGATACCCGTGCGACGCTGGATGATTTGGAAAGAGAGTTTGGGACGGATGTCCGCGTGATTGTGGATGGGGTTACCAAGCTGGGTAAGGTCAAGTACAAATCCCACGAGGAGCAGCTGGCAGAAAATCACCGTAAGATGCTGATGGCCATGTCGGAGGATATCCGGGTTATTTTGGTCAAACTGGCAGACCGTCTCCACAATATGCGGACGCTCAAGCATCTGCGCAAGGATAAGCAGGAGCGGATTTCCCGAGAAACAATGGAAATCTACGCCCCCTTGGCTCATCGCCTGGGGATTTCCAGTGTCAAGTGGGAGCTGGAAGATTTGTCCTTCCGTTATCTCAATGAAGTGGAATTTTACAAAATTTCCCACATGATGAAGGAGAAGCGTCGGGAGCGTGAAGAACTGGTAGAAGAGGTGGTTCAGAAGATTGAGACCTATGCTGGCGAGCGCAATCTGCACGGTAAGATTTATGGCCGGCCCAAGCATATCTACTCGATCTATCGTAAGATGCAGGACAAGAAGAAGCGTTTTGATGAGATTTATGATTTAATCGCCATTCGCTGTATCTTGGATACTCAAAGTGATGTTTATGCCATGCTGGGCTATATTCATGAGCTTTGGCGTCCTATGCCGGGGCGGTTCAAGGATTATATTGCCAACCGCAAGGCCAATGGCTATCAGTCTATCCACACGACCGTTTATGGACCCAAAGGTCCGATTGAGTTTCAGATTCGGACCAAGGAAATGCATGAGGTCGCTGAGTATGGGGTTGCGGCTCACTGGGCTTACAAGAAAGGGGTCAAGGGACAGGTAGACAGCAAAGAATCAGCCATCGGGATGAACTGGATCAAGGAGCTGATGGAACTGCAGGACCAGTCTAACAATGCCAAGGACTTCGTTGACTCGGTCAAGGAGAGCTATCTGGCTGAGGAAATCTACGTCTTCACACCAGATGGAGCGGTGCGTTCTCTGCCTAAGGACTCGGGTCCGATTGACTTTGCCTATGAGATCCACACTAAGGTCGGCGAGAAAGCCACAGGAGCCAAGGTCAATGGCCGCATGGTGCCCCTGACAACCAAGCTTAGGACAGGTGATCAGGTGGAAATCATCACCAACGCTAACTCCTTCGGACCGAGCCGCGACTGGCTCAATATTGTCAAGACCAGCAAGGCCAGAAATAAAATCCGTCAGTTCTTTAAAAATCAAGACAAGGAGCTATCTATCTCCAAAGGGCGGGAACTCTTGCAGGCTCAATTTCAGGAGCATGGCTATGTAGCCAATAAGTACATGGACAAGAAGCACATGGAAGAAGTGCTGCAGAAGACCAGTTATAAGACTGAGGAGGCGCTTTTTGCGGCGATTGGCTTCGGTGAGATTGGTGCCATTAGCATTTTCAACCGTTTGACAGAAAAAGAGCGCCGTGAGGAAGAACGGGCCAAGGCCAGAGCAGAAGCGGAGGAATTGGTTAAGGGCGGCGAAGTCAAGGTCGAAAACAAAAAAGACACCCTCAAGGTTAAGCACGAAGGTGGTGTGGTTATTCAGGGGGCGTCTGGTCTCCTTATCCGGATTGCCAAATGCTGTAATCCTGTACCGGGTGATGATATTGTCGGCTATATTACCAAAGGACGCGGTGTAGCCATTCACCGACAGGACTGCATGAATCTCAAGGCCCAAGAAAATTACGAGCAGCGGCTGATTGATGTGGAATGGGAAGACAACAACACGACCAAAGAGTACACGGCTCACATTGATATTTACGGTCTCAACCGCTCTGGCCTCCTCAACGATGTGTTGCAGGTTCTGTCCAATACCACCAAAAACATTTCAACAGTTAATGCCCAGCCGACCAAGGATATGAAATTTGCCAATATCCACGTTTCTTTTGGTATTGCTAATCTGTCCATGCTGACGACGGTGGTGGATAAGATTAAGAGCGTGCCAGAGGTCTACTCGGTCAAGCGGACTAATGGCTGATTCTTTTCGGAAATCATTATCGAGCTGTAAGTTACCCTTGGTGACTTGCTTAAATCAAAGGAAAAAATATGAAAATAGTGATTCAGCGCGTGAAACGTGCTCAGGTCAGTATTGACCAGCAGCTGCACAGCAGTATTGGAAAAGGTCTTCTGCTCCTAGTCGGCGTAGGCCCTGACGATAGTCAGGAGGATATGGATTATGCAGTCAGGAAGATTGTCAATATGCGGATTTTTTCCGATGCTGAGGGCAAGATGAACCTGTCTATCAAGGACATTGGCGGAGAAGTTTTGTCGATTTCCCAGTTCACTCTGCATGCAGATACCAAAAAGGGTAATCGGCCAGCCTTTGTCAAGGCTGCTCCGCCAGAGATGGCTAGTAATTTTTATGATGCTTTCAATCTTTCCTTGCAGCAGGAGGTGCCGACTCGGACGGGGATTTTTGGGGCAGACATGCAGGTAGAGATAATCAATGATGGTCCAGTGACCATTATCTTGGATACGAAGAATCGCTGAGAATAAATATGAAAAGGAGTTTGAACACTAGTGTTCAAACTCCTAATTTTTTTGCTTCTGTAGCAATGAATAGATAGTTTCCGACAACATTACTAAAAATCACCAATCATTTCTTGAGGAATGACTTCTTTGATGGTCGCCACTAGCTGATTGATAAGCTTTAACGCTTCAGCGGGCTCAGTGTAGAGCTTTTGAAAATAGGTCTGTATATTTTCTTCGAAATGCTGAGGTAATAGCGGGCAGTTGGTTTTTGCAAACTCCAGCATTCTCTTTTCTCCAGGGTGCGTCTGTTCGTTTAGGGCGAAGAGCAAGTCAAAATAGGAAGCAAAAAATTCACTGCTGCGGTGATTGATACTGAGCAGGTCTTGACGCTTGAGCGCTTTTTCTATTTGTTTGGAGAAAGCTGGCATGGCTTGATCGAGTAGGAGGAGTTGCTTCTTAATAATATTCTTTTTAAGTTCAGCTGGATAAGGTCGTCTGTACTTGTTTTGAAGTGCCTCATAGCGATCATTTCGGTCGTAGATGATTTTACTGTGAAGCAGATTGTGCCACATACAGGTGGTATAGGCATTCTGGGCTTGGTGGTCTAGGACTACAGTCTGCAGGTCTTTATCGAAGCTATCCAGTGTACGGTAAATGAGCTCAATTTCGATCTTGCTCTTTAACACACAGTCATCCTCTAGTTCCCAAAACTGATTGCCGATTTCCATGTAGGAACAGTACTTGCTGAGGATATTGCGTCGAGTCATAGGAGCAATGGAATCTGTCAAGTAGACATAAACATCATAGTCTGAGTCTTTGTCAAAATGCTGTCCAGCACGAGAGCCGCCGAGAACAATAGCTTCCACTTGATCTAGCTGGGCAAATTCTTTAAAAAGTTGTTGTGGCATAATTTTTCCTTACTGATTTTTGACATCATTGTAGCAAAATGTAAGCGGGTTGGCAAGAAGGGAAAAACAGCTTTTGGCATGGCACTAAGCCTGCAAAATTGAGACCCCGAGGGGTAGAAAGTGGATGAACAGGAGCTGGGAGTATTTGACTAAAAAGAAAATTATCTGGGATAGATAGGCTGAAAATTTGACTTCGTATGATAAAATTTTAGGAGTTTCTCCCTTACTTTAACGTATTGCCAGTTTTCTATTTTTTAAACTCATCGCCTTATTTTTATCTGCAACTTTTCTTATATTGTTGAGATAAGTTTTTAAAGAGTTTTTGGAATCATTTAGTCCAAAAATGATAAGCATAGCAAACAAGTTGAAGTGGCGATAATCCTTGATTTGTTTATGTTTATGATTTCTTTCATTCTTTAGAAATATTTTAGAATTACTTTATAAATTCTTGAAGTTTGTCTTGTATAATCATATTAAAGAAAAGAAAGGAGTCTCTTATCATGGAAAATCTAGTTCAACAGATGCTGAATGCTCTGATTCAAATTGCTTTGTTTGCTTTTCTTCCTTTTGTTTGGTGGTTGATAAGTGCTAGAAGAAAAAGTCCATTTTTAGAATGGCTTGGCTTAAAACCACTAAAAGATACTGGCAGCCGGAAGATCTGGCTGTGGATTTTGTTTGGTTCGCTATCTTTCTTGCTTCTTTCGTTTTTGCTAGTATATCCTGCTGTAAAAAATCTGGATACAGCGACTTCGAATTTCTCAGGCCTAGGCTTCCAAGCCTTGCCAGCTGTTCTGATTTATGGTATTTTTCAAACTTCTCTGTCGGAAGAACTGCTATTCAGAGGTTTTCTTTTAAAGAGATTGGCTAGTCGCTTATCCTTTGTGGTAGCCAACACCATACAAGCTGCTCTTTTTGGTCTGCTCCATGGCTTAATGTCTATAACAGTGCTCTCTTGGCAGCAAACCCTGCTCATCATTTTGTGTACGGGTGGCATCGCGGCTTATATGGGCTTTGTCAATGAAAAGAAATCTGATGGCTCCATTTTAGCTAGCTGGATTATACATGCTTTAGTAAATGTGATTACGTGTAGTTTATTTGCTTTTATGCTGATTTGATAAATCGATAATTTCACTTCAAATCAAAAAGTTCCGATTTTCCTTGAGAATCGGAACTTTAGATTTAATGACAGGTGAGCAAAGGTTTAGGTGTAAGTCAAACGAAGCTGCTTCTACTGATTTGCAGGGCTGTCCAGTTTCATTTGCTCAAAAACATAAAGGAAGAAGTCTTTCGAAACTTCGAAATGTCCGTATCTTATCTGAGAAGCATATTGGCGCCACTGAGGATGATGTCGGACTTGCTCAATAGGGCAGTCTTTGACAGGCTGGTAGTAGCTGACATCTCGCCGAAATGGGACAAAGCCTTCAAACATCTCTACTTGGTAAGCAGTGTCATCTAGAATCTTGCCAACTGCTGTAAAGGCCTGTAGCTTTTCCTGACCATTCAGCTGATACTTGGGGCTGTAGTACAGAAGATAGTCCCCCTTTTTCATTCGGTTCAATGGTGCTTTCTTTCCATGGCAGACTTGACAAAATCCACCCTCTACACCTCTTAGTACATGTTCTTTTGATACGACACCAATCCAAAATCTAGTCATTTTCTGCCTCCAGTTCTATTAAGAGTTGGTTTAATGTTTCTGTATTATTTTCTAATTTTCCAAAGAACGCCTGATCAATGCTTTCTACCAGAGGAAGGGCTTGGTTGACCTTTTGCAGCCCCGTATCCGTTAGAAGTATGATGTTGGCACGGCTGTCCTTGGGATGGACTTCCCGCATGATCAAACCTTTCTTGACCAAGAGGCGGATGATTTGGGATACGGTCATAACATCCATGTCAGAAAATCGGGCAATATCGGTCTGACTCACCCATTCTCGCTGACGCAGAAGCGCTGCAAGAGTGGTCAGAACGACAAACTGAGGATGGGTCAAATCAATCGTTCTCAGTTTGTTTTTTATCAGCCCATGCCACTTGTGGTAGGCACGGATAAAGAGCAGACCGGTTGATTTTTTGTATTCATCCTTGTAGATGGAGTTGAACTGCGATTTTTCCATTAGCTTTCCCTCTAGATATTTTGTAAGTATACTTATTATAATCTGACATCTTATTTTTGTCAATAAAAACCCAGTTTAGACTAAAAAGTCCGAACTGGGTTCTGTTTATAGTTTTTCTACATAAATCTGTTGGGCAATCATAGGATTGATTTGGATTTCTTGGGTTTCTGTCTTGAGAAGATAGGCCTGAGCGAAAGAATCGTATTGGATGAAGGTGATGGTTTGGCCGATTTGCAGGTTATATTTTTCCAAGTATTTGAGCAAGTCAAAGTCGTCGTGTACGCGTTTGATGATATAGTCACCAGGGGCAGAAGCCTCTTCCAGAGTCAGTTGGTTTTCTTCGTCCAGAAGCTCTCCCTTGGCTGGGATGGTGCCTCCGTGAGGACAGGTCTTGGGGTACTGGAGCATGGCATCCAGACGCTCAACGAAACGCTCAGAAACAGTGTGCTCTAGGACTTCGGCTTCCTCATGGATTTCATCAGTCGAGTAGCCGAGATGATTGACCAGAAAGACCTCAATCAGCCGGTGCTTGCGATAGAGGTCGGAAACTAGCCTTAGCCCCAAATCAGTCAGCAGGTAGCCGGCTTTTTTATCCTTGACCAGAAGTTCTTCCGCCAGCATTTTTTTCATCATTTCCGTCACAGCTGGAGGTGAAACCTGCATGAGCTGGGCGATTTCTTTATTGGTGATTTTTTTGTGGCGGCTGCCAATCTCATAGATACACTTGAGATAGTCTTCTTTATTTGGGGTCATCTTGCATCCTCGCTGAACTTTCTATCACTAGTATAACAAAAATCACTGTAAGAATACAGTGTCTAAGCCTTTCTTTGATGTTTAGTTTTTCTTTATTCGCTTGTAATCGTTTTGCGATTATTATATAATCAAAGCGTACAATTTAAAAAATAAAAAGTAAAAATTCTTTAGCTGGTTTGCAGAAAATTGGCTTGCTTTTTACTTTTTTGCAAAAGGAGAATCCTATTATGAAAAAAAGACGAATGATGGCGTCTCGAGCAGAGAAGTTTACTCGTTTTGGCATTCGCAAATGCAGTCTGGGAGCAGTCTCGGTAGCGATTGCGACTGGTCTGGCCTTTCTTGGAAGTGGAGCAGTGCAGGCAGAACAGCTGACACCTAGTCAGACAGCTGACAGTGTCGCTGTCAGCCAGGCTGTGGAGAACCAAGCTAGCACAGCTGCAACTCCGACTGTGACAGAAACCAGTCTGTCAAGTATGGATAAGGCTGCACCAGCGCCGGAGGCTGTTACTCCTGACGCTAGTCAGATACCTACGTCTTCCGATACCAGTGCTCGGCCTACTTCATCAGATCCTGTAGAAAATGCCCATCCGAAAAGTGATACTGTAGCTTCGACAGAAAATCAACCTGCTGTAGCTGACGACTCTGAAAAAAGTGATGCTTCTAATCAGCTGGCGCAAGCAGCTTCTGCTACAGAGCGTCCATTGGCAGCAGAGGTCAAAAAGCCTCAAGGTAAGATTACCATTCAGAACAACAATCCGCAGACTGGTGAATTTGATATTGTCGTATCCGATATTGTTGCCCCAGATGGTCTGAAGTCCGTTTACTTGCCGACTTGGTCAGCTGCCAACGACCAAGACGACGTGCAGTGGTACACCGCTGAAAGACGAGCTGATGGGACCTATTTCAAACATGTCAGCTACCGCAATCATAAGAACTCCTTGGGCGAGTATAATGTTCACCTCTATTTTGTGAATGATGCAGGCCAGCTGCAGGGTGCAGGCTCAGCTAAGACGGTGGTTGACCGCGCGCAACCAAAAGGCAAGATCACCATTCAGAACAACAATCCGCAGACAGGCGAATTTGATATTGTCGTATCCGATATTGTCGCCCCAGATGGCCTGAAGGCGGTCTATCTGCCGACTTGGTCAGCTGCTAACGACCAAGACGACGTGCAGTGGTACACTGCTGAAAGACGAGCTGATGGGACCTATTTCAAACATGTCAGCTACCGCAACCACAAGAACTCCTTGGGTGAGTATAATGTGCACCTCTATTTTGTGAATGATGCAGGTCAGCTGCAGGGTGCAGGTTCGGCTAAGACGGTTGTTACTCGCGCGCAGCCACAAGGCAAGATTACTATTCAGAACAACAATCCACAGACAGGTGAATTTGATATTGTCGTGTCAGACATTGTTGCCCCAGATGGTCTAAAAGCTGTTTACTTGCCGACTTGGTCTGTTGCTAACGACCAAGACGATGTGCAGTGGTACACAGCCGAAAGACGCGCTGATGGGACCTATTTCAAGCATGTCAACTACCGCAACCATAAGAACTCTCTTGGTGAGTATAATGTTCATCTCTATTTTATGAATGATGCAGGTCAGCTGCAGGGTGCAGGTTCGGCTAAGACGGTTGTTACTCGCGCGCAGCCACAGGGTAAAATTACCATTCAGAACAACAATCCGCAGACAGGTGAATTTGATATTGTCGTTTCTGATATTGTTGCCCCAGATGGCCTGAAGTCTGTTAGTCTTCCAACCTGGTCCACCGCTAACGACCAAGACGATGTGCAATGGTACACAGCCGAAAGACGAGCCAATGGAACCTATTTCAAGCATGTCAGCTACCGCAACCACAAGAACTCCCTTGGTGAGTATAATGTTCATCTCTATTTTGTGAATGATTCAGGCCAGCTTCAGGGTGCAGGCTCAACAAAGACGGTGGTTACTCGCGCGCAACCACAGGGCAAGATCACCATTCAGAACAACAATCCGCAGACAGGCGAATTTGATATTGTCGTGTCTGATATTGTTGCTCCAGATGGTCTGAAGGCGGTCTACCTGCCAACATGGTCCAGCAAGGATGACCAAGTCGACGTGCAGTGGTATATCGCTGAGCGCCAAGCTGACGGCACCTATAAAAAACATGTCCGAGCTCAGGATCATAAGTTTTCAGTAGGTGAGTACAAGGTTCATCTTTACTATCTGAACGAGGATGGCCAGATGCAAGGTGCGGGTGGCGAGAAGCTGATGGTTTCTGTAGCACCTGAAAATATCCGTGCGACTGGAAAAATCAATATCCAAAACAATAATGCGCGAACAGGAACTTTTGATGTGGTTGTGACAAATGTCTCCAATCCAGGTGGAATTCAAGCAGTCTATCTGCCAACTTGGTCCACAGATAAGGATCAGGATGATGTCAAATGGTATTTAGCTCAAAAGCAGGCGAATGGCACCTATAAGATCACAGTCCGAGCTAGTGACCATAAGCTTTCTACCGGCGAGTACAAGATTCATCTTTACTATAAGCAGGACAATGGTCAGCTCATCGCTGTTGATGCTACTACGACCCAGGTATCAAAAGCGGTTTACAATACTCCGTACTACTCACAGCGTGATGGTCGCTGGGGTGGCAGGAAGTATGGTCCTTACAGCATGGATGCGACAGGATGCGTGCCGACAACGCTAGCCATGGTTATTTCTGGAATTACTGGGACAGAAGTGCTTCCAACAACCGTTGCGGATTACCTATACAATAATACCAATGAATTTAATAAAGATGGATTTGGCACCAGCAGCCGTGGTATTGTTCGCGCTGCCCAGCACTGGGATCTGACGACTGAGACCCTGTTTACAGCTTCTGCAGTCAAAGAAGTGCTTTCGCAGGGGCATCATGTCCTAGGTGCCGTTGGTACCAGCATCTTTGCCCATTATCCAGTCACTCATGAGCTGGTTCTCAAAGGCTATGACAATGGAAAAACCTATGTCCGTGACCCTTATAATGCAGCTAATAATGGCTGGTATCCAGTAGACTATCTCTTTGGAGTCAAGAGTGTAGATCCGACGGATAATACAGAAGGAACACCCTTTATTGCCATCAAAGGATAAGAAATTCGTGAATAAGAAGACCGCTCGTTGCTTGACGGGCGGTTTTCTATGTGGGTATAATAGAAAAAAGAAAGGAGGGAAGCCATGTATCCGAAAGAAGAGAAAGAGCAGCTCTTTCAGCAATTGCAATCAATTGGTTGGTCTCGGGCAGCACTGGAACGAGTTTTTGCAGAGATTAGTGTGCAAGGGAAAACATTGACAGAAGAAGGAGATTACCTTCAGGAAGCTCAGCTTTTTGGCAGTCCCTTTTTTCAAAAGCTCTGGCAGGCTGAGAATGCTCAGAACAGCAGGTTAGGAGCTCAGGAACTGCTGGTTATGGCTATGAATATTGTTAATATGCCTGAGGAGTTGAGCGGGGACAAGTCAGAGACAGATTTTTTGCTGGCTCGAATTGCTCCAGGCCTAACACCGCATGATGGCTTTTGGAAGATTTTCTCAAGGACCTTGCGCCAGGCTTTTCCGGCAGATGATTTGAGCCAAAAGGATGGTAATCAAAAGCTCAAAAAGCAGCTGCATCAGTTTCGCTATGTCATTTCCTGCCAGCAGGCCCAGTGGGTCAGGGAGCGCTACCGTCAGGCTGGTATGACAGATGCAGAAGCCTTGGCTTCCTATCTAAAGGATTGGCCAGGGCTGACTTATAGCTTTCAAGAGTCCTCTCGCCTGCACAATAAAGCCTATATTGATAAGAAGTCAGAGCAAGCTGTCTATCCGGATGGTCAAGCAAGTCAGGCCAATATAAAAATCCTGATTGATTTTCATACAGAGTTTATTCTGGATCAGACAGGCCGTTTTCTCAATATCATAGATCCAGAGGGGGCTAGCCAAAATGGGATTGTGAATGGCGCCAGCTTTAACTACGGTGAGCGCAATCGTCCGGTCAATCAGGCTTCTCATACCCGCTATGACGTCAAAACGCCTGCTATATGGGATCCTCGCTTTCGCAGGCTTGTCATTGAAAATGGCGGCCGCAAGTTCAAGTCACCTCAGAATAATCGTGGTCCGCTGGGCTATCGTTCGGCTAAGAGCCCTTATGCTCGAAAGGGACGGAGTGCTTATAAACAGGCAAAGGCAGAGATTGCTCAATTCAAGAAATTGCTGAATCGACCATCCTTTCTCTTGCGTTCCTGGGCTTGCTTCCGTCAGTTTTGGCAGAAGTTTTTCGCACAAAAAAATACGGACTAGCAAATCCGTATTTTTATCTTTTACAAACTCTTAACTGCAGCAATCGCTGCTTCAAAGTCTGGCTCGGTATTGATATTGTCTACATACTCAGCGTAGGTCACAGTGTTGTTTTCGTCCAAAACTAGAACTGCGCGAGCCAAAAGGTGCCATTCATTGATAAGGACAGCATAGTCGCGACCGAAAGAATGATCGAAGTAGTCAGAGAGCATGACAGCATTCTCAATGCCTTCAGCAGCACACCACTTGCCTTGAGCAAAAGGCAAGTCAACTGAAACCGTGATCACAACGGTATTGTCCAAGTCAGAGAGTTCTTGGTTAAAACGACGAGTCTGAGTCGAGCAGACACCAGTATCGATAGATGGGATGATGCTCAGGACTTTCTTTTTGCCAGCAAAGTCAGCCAGAGTTTTCTTTGAAAGGTCAGTAGCTGTCAGGCTAAAATCGTGGGCGGTATCGCCGACTTGCAGTTGCTTTCCAGTAAAGGTTACAGGATTTCCGAGAAAAGTTGTCATAAGGAGTCTCCATTCATGTTTGATAGCTTCATTGTACAGCGAATAGTGATTTTTTTCGAATAATTTGACCGGAAATTTGAGAGTGCTACAAATTAAAACTCCTTATACAAAAATAAAGAGGTTAGGATTTTGTCTTCCTAACCTTTTATCATTATTTTGCCAATCCTTCAGAAATTTTATCCAGATTGTATTTCATCATGCTGTAGTAGCTGTCGCCTTCTTCGCCTTTGTCAGCGATTGAGTCAGTGAAGATTTTAGCGTGGATTGGGATGTTGGTGTCTTTAGAAACAGTCTTCATCGGACGGTCGTCCACACTTGATTCGACAAAGAGAGATGGCACTTTGGTCTTGCGTAGTTTTTCAACCAAGCTTTTGATTTGGTCTGGAGTTCCTTCTTCCTCGGTGTTGATTTCCCAGATGTAGGCCGACGGCACGTTGTAGGCTTTAGAGAAGTACTTGAAGCATCCTTCACTGGTCACAATCATTTTCTTTTCTTCTGGGATATTGTTGAATTTCTCCTTGGCTTCCTTATCCAGAGCGGTTAGCTTTTCCACATAGGCTTTGAGATTTTTCTCGTAAGTGGCCTTATTGTCAGGGTCTTTTTCAATCAAACGCTTGGCAATATTTTGTGCATAGATGATACCATTTTCCAAGTTGAGCCAAGCATGAGGGTCTTCTTTGCCCTTTTCACTTTGCCCTTCAAGGTAAATGACGTCAACGCCATCGCTGACAGCATAGTAGTCCTTGTTTTCTTCCTTATTGGCATTTTTGACCAACTTGGTGAACCAAGCATTGCCGCCAGTTTCCAGGTTGATACCGTTGTAGAAGATGAGATCCGCTTGAGAAGTCTTTTTGACATCTTCAGGCAGAGGTTCGTATTCGTGGGGGTCTTTGCCGACTGGTACAATGCTGTGCAGGTCAATCTTATCGCCAGCTATATTTTTGGTAATATCAGCGATAATTGAGTTGGTTGCAACAACCTTGAGCTTGGATGACTCACTGGACGCCTTCTTCTGACCGGAGCAGGCAAAGAGAGTGCAGACTGCTAGCAAAAGCAGGGATAAAAAACCTAATTTTTTCATGGGATTCCTCCATCAAATTTTATTTTAGTTTAGGTTGGTTTTTAAGTTTTAAATAGCGTTGTTTAGGGGCAATAAAGAAAGAGATGAGAAAGATGATGGCTGAGGTCAGGACAATGCTGGAACCTGCAGCGACATTAAAGCTGTAGCCGATAAAGAGGCCCAGTACAGAAGCTAGAGCGCCCAGTCCTGAGGACAGCAGAATCATGGTTTTCAGACTGTTGGCATAGAGGTAGGCCGTTGCTGCCGGCGTTATCAAGAGAGCGACAATCAGAATGGTTCCCACGCTCTGCATGGCTGTCACAGAGACCAAGGTCAAGAGAATCATCAGCAGATAGTGATAGAAGCTGACCGGCATGCCCATGGCTTGAGCCAGCAGGGGGTCAAAGGAGGTAATCAATAGCTGCTTGAAAAAGAGGATGATGATTAAGAGCACAGCTATTCCGACTCCAATACTAATCCACATATCAATGTCCTGTACGGCCAAAATATTCCCAAAGAGAATATGAAAGAGGTCAGTGGAGCTATTGGCAACGCCAATCAGGATCACACCCAGAGCTAGGAAGGAAGAAAAGGTAATCCCAATGGCTGTATCGCTTTTGATAATGGAATTGCCCTTGATGTAGGTGATAATAATCGAGGCCAAAAGTCCGAAGGTGATGGCTCCGATAAAGAAATTAATCCCTAAAATGTAGGACAGGGCCACACCGGGCAGAACCGCATGAGAGATAGCATCCCCCATGAGTGACATGCCGCGCAGAATGATAAAGCAGCCGACAGCTCCAGCAACAATCCCAATGACGATGGCTGTGATGAGGGCATTTTGCAGGAAGTGAAAGTCCCGCAGCCCTTGGAAAAATTCTAAAATCATCCTAGGCACCTCCATTCATAAAGAGCTGGGAGCCGTAAGTCTTTTTCATATTGTCCTTGGTAAAGCTGGTCTCGGTAGGACCGAAGGCAATCAGCTTACGATTGAGCAGGATGACCCGATCAAAATAATCAACCACCTTACTCAGGTCATGATGGACAATCAGGATAATCTTGCCTGCGGCTTTGAGACTGCGCAGGGTAGACATGATAATCTCTTCGCTGACAGAGTCAATCCCGACGAAGGGCTCGTCCAAAAAGATACAATCCGCTTCTTGAACCAAGCAGCGAGCAATCAAGACCCGCTGAAATTGCCCGCCGGACAGCTGGCTAATCTGACGCTCTGCCAAGTCTTCTAAACCGACAATTTTCAATGCCTCAGCCACCTTGTTCCAATGGGAACTCTTTAGCCCCTGAAAAATCTTGAGCTGAGGGTAAAGCCCCAAAGAGACACACTCTTTGACTTTGATAGGAAAATGATAATCAATATTAATCTTTTGCTCTACGTAGGCGACCCTCTGGAGAGAGTTTTGCAGCGGCTTTTGATCCAGCAGAGTCTGGCCTTGGTGGTCAATAATCCCTAGCATGCCCTTGAGCAGGGTGGATTTTCCGGCTCCGTTAGGACCAATAATCCCAGTAATGGTTGGCTCCTTAATGGTTAATGAAAGGGGCTCAAGAGCCAGCGTATCCTGATAGCTGACAGTCAAATCTTTAATCGTAATCATCTCATACACCTCTATGGTTTTAATATACATTAAAACAAAAATTAAGTCAAGTTAATTTTTAGTAAATTTTTAAAATTAATATAAGAAATGTTTGAAAAAAGAAGTGGATTTTGATAAGGTTATATCAAAAGCATGAAAGTGAGAAGAAGATGACACGACTACAAGATGATTTCTATGATGCGGTTAATGGTGAGTGGGCCAAGACGGCGGTTATTCCTGATGATAAGCCAGTGACGGGCGGCTTCATGGATTTGGCAGATGAGATTGAGGAACTTATGCTTGCAACGACCGACAAATGGCTGGCTGGAGATGGAGTGCCAGAAGATGCCATTCTGCAGAACTTTGTTGCTTACCATCGCTTGGCAGCGGATTATGATAAACGGGAAGCGGCTGGTATTGAGCCTGCGCGTGCTTACATTGATGAAATTCGCAACCTAGCGTCTTTTGAAGACTATGCTTCTAAGATTGCTGATTTTGAGCTGGCTGGCAAGCCGACTTATTTCCCCTTTGGTGTGGCACCTGACTTTATGGATGCCCGAATCAATGTCCTCTGGGCAGACGGACCGGGAACAATTTTGCCAGATACGACCTACTATGCGGAGGACCATCCGCAGAAGGCGGATCTTCTTGCAAAATGGCGCAAGGCTCAGGAAGATTTGCTGGCCAAATTTGATTTTGCTGAGGAGGAAATTAAGGATCTTTTGGATAAAGTCTTGGAGCTGGATGCTGTTTTTGCTCAGTATGTTCTGTCTAGTGAAGAAAGCTCTGAGTATGCTAAGCTCTATCATCCTTATAAGTGGGAAGATTTCAAAGCCTTGGTGCCAGAGTTGCCTATGGCGGATATTTTCACCAAGTTAATCGGTCAAGAACCCGACCAAGTCATTGTGCCAGAAGAGCGTTTTTGGCAGGCAGCTAAGGATATCTATACAGCCACTAACTGGGATAAACTCCATGCTTTGCTGATTCTCTCTGCGGTCCGCAATACAACACCTTACCTAACGGATGACATCCGTGTCTTGGCAGGAGCTTATCATCGTGCTCTATCAGGGACTCCTCAGGCTCAGGACAAGAAAAAAGCAGCCTTTTACCTAGCCCAAGGTCCCTTTAATCAAGCTGTCGGTCTTTGGTATGCCGGTCAAAAGTTCTCACCAGAAGCCAAGGCTGATGTGGAGCAGAAAGTGGCGACGATGATTGAAGTTTATAAAAATCGCCTGGCCCAGAATGACTGGCTGACACCAGAAACTCGGGATAAGGCTATTGTCAAACTCAATGTCATCAAGCCTTATATTGGCTATCCTGATGAACTTCCTGAGCGTTACTCTCGAAAGGTTGTAGACGAAAAGCTGACTCTCTTTGAAAATGCTCAGAAGCTGAGCCAGATTGATATTGCTTACAGCTGGAGCAAGTGGAATCAACCAGTAGATTACAAGGAATGGGGTATGCCAGCCCATATGGTCAATGCCTACTACAATCCACAGAAAAACCTGATTGTCTTTCCAGCGGCTATCCTGCAGGCGCCTTTCTATGACCTGCACCAGTCCTCTTCAGCTAATTATGGTGGTATCGGAGCGGTCATCGCCCATGAGATTTCTCATGCTTTTGATACCAATGGTGCTTCCTTTGATGAAAATGGCAGCCTTAATAATTGGTGGACGGAGCATGACTACCAAGCCTTTACCGAACGGACTCAAAAGGTCATTGATCAGTTCGAAGGACAGGATTCCTATGGTGCTAAGGTCAATGGCAAGCTGACTGTTTCAGAAAATGTGGCAGATCTGGGCGGTATTGCAGCTGCCTTAGAAGCAGCCAAGAAAGAAGCGGATTTCTCTGCTGAGGAATTCTTTACCAACTTTGCACGCATCTGGCGGATGAAAGGTCGAGAGGAATATATGAAGCTCTTGGCAAGCGTTGATGTCCATGCGCCAGCCAAGCTTCGGACCAATGTGCAGCTGCCTAACTTTGACGATTTCTTTACGACCTTTGATGTGCAAGAGGGAGATGGCATGTGGCGGAGCCCAGAAGAGCGGGTGGTCATCTGGTGATGCAGAGATAAGACGTTTATCGAATCTTGCTCAAATCAAAAATAATCGAGTGCATTTCAATAGTCTGCTTTTGGTTTTGAAAGCAGACTATTTTGTCAAAGAAAATATAAAGCGTTTACATTTTTCTAGCCTTGTGCTATACTGTAGTTGATAACAAAAAATAAACAAAACATCCAAATAGAATAGATTTCAAAGTGTTTATTAATGAATAATAAAGAAAAGAGATGTTCTTATGGTAAAACGATTCATTAGTTCAAATGCTTCAGAAATTTTAAGTATGACTGCGCCGGAGCTGAAACAGAGCATCAAGGCCAGTGAGGGCCGCGTTATCCTGTCTGAAAACGTAGCTTTCAAAGAATCTTATATCGGTGATGTGACCAATGCAGAGATTGCTAGGTCTTTTGGTGCTGACTTGATTTTGCTGAATGGGATTGATATCTTCCAGCCTTTTGTGGCTGGTCTGGATGCCAAGGAAGATTTTGTTAAGGAGCTGCACCGCTTGGTGGGGCGTCCTATCGGTATCAATCTAGAGCCGGTGGACAGTCAGGCCCAGATGGCAGGAGAACGCCTGATTATCAATGAGGGGCGTCAGGCTAGTCTAGCGACCGTTCAGCGAGCAGAAGAGTTGGGCGTTGACTTTATCTGCCTGACGGGTAATCCGGGAACTGGTGTCACCAATCAAGCCATTATTGACACCATTCGAGTGGTCAAGGAGAATTTTTCAGGTCTGCTGATTGCAGGCAAAATGCATGCTTCGGGTGTGGATGAGCCGGTAGCAGACCTAGAAGCAATCGCTCAATTTATCGAAGCTGGTGTTGATATTGTCCTAGCACCGGCAGTCGGCAGTGTGCCAGGCTTTGATGAGCAGGACTTGAAGCAGATTGTCCGACTGGCCCATCAAAAGGGGGCTCTGGTTATGAGTGCTATCGGTACCAGTCAGGAGAGTGCTGATGAGGATATTGTCAAGCAAATGGCTATCCGCAACAAAATCTGCGGTGTAGATATCCAGCATATCGGAGATTCAGGCTACGGCTGTCTGGCTCCGGTTGAAAATATCTTTGCCATGAGCAAGGCTCTCAGAGGACAGCGCCACACCATTTCCATGATTTCACGTTCGATTAATAGATAGTAAAATGAGATAGACTTTTAAGGGGGAAGCTCCTAGAAAGCCTATCTCTATTTTTTATAAAAGAAAGACCGAGATTCTTGTCTCGGCCTTTATAGGTTTCCTTTTTTATCTAAAAATTCATGATAGACACAGAGACTGACTGCAGAGCGGGCGATGCTGTATTTAGAGTAGGGGATAATGACAATCTCTGCTTGTTTTTGTTTTGGAAAGAGAGGTACTTCCTGCTCTAACTGAGCCAGGACCTGTTCGGCAATAACCGGATAGGAGAATATTTGGCCGTCCAGATAAATCCTTTCGCTATCAATAAGCTGGCAGAGGTTGGAAATGGAAATGGCCAGATAGCGGCAGGCAGTATGAATCAACTCAATGCTGCCCAAGTCTCCTAATCGATAGGCGGTCATCAGACTTGTCAAATCAATGTCATTGACGTCCTCTACAAGAGTCTTTAAGAGCGATGTCTGGGAAGCCCGATACAGGATAGCTGCTTTATCAATCAGAGCGCTCTCACTGGCATAAACCTGCAGGCAGCCGTGCTTGCCGCAAGGACAGCGCTCGCCTTCAGGATTGATGACAGTATGCCCCACCTCCCCGATAAGATAATTTTCCTGGCTGTAAATACCGCCCTTGTACATGTAGGAGCAATGAATACCTCTAGCGACATGATAGACGATAAAATTACTGTCTGTCGGATGATAGCTAAAGAGGCGTTCAGCCAGTGTCAGGCAGTGGGACTTATTGGCAAAGTAGACAGGGAGGTCAAAGGCCTCTTGAATAGTCTGTAGGTTAATCTGTCCCCAGTGGGGGTTTTTAGAAATAATAAAATCACTCTCAGAGAGATTCACATGCCCCGGCAGCCCGAGGGCAATCGCTGAGATGGGGTATTGGCTGTTCTTTTTCAGAAAACCTTGAATCAGCCGGATGATTTCCTGGTCAGACGGCCCGCCTGTCACCTCGACCTGATAAGTCCGAATGCTGCTTTCTGCAATCTCACCGGTATTGTCAGCGATGACGATGGCCAGCTGTTTTTCAGAAATCTCAAAGCCCAGATAGTAGCGGCTACGAGGCGCAATATCTAGCAGGGTTTTCTTGCGGCCTACGCTCTCGTCATTGAGCTCGCCCAGCTCTAGAACCAAGCCTTCCTTGATCAGTTCATTGATGATGCTGCCGGTCGTGGCTGGTGTAATTTGAGTTTCTTTTGAAATATCAATTCGAGAAATCGGTCGTTTGGCATAGAGCTGATCCAGAACAGTTGCCCTTAGCTCGTTTTGTTTTCTAGTTCGTGTCATCTTGTTTCCTCTGCTGCTATACTATCAAAAAAAGCTAGAAATCTCAAATGTAAGCGTTGACATGGTACAGAAAAATAGTTATAATGTTTATAGAATATTAATAACATGGTGAAAAATATTCTATTTTTGGATTTTTGTTTATATATTAAAAATAAATGGCGAACGTCGTTGCTGGCTAGGTCAGATTCATAAAGGAGGATGCCGATGGAAACAAAACAGATTATGTTAGTCTGTGCGGCTGGAATGAGCACCAGTCTCATGGTCAATAAAATGCAGAAAGCTGCAGAGGAGCGAGGTTTAGCTGCGACGATATTTGCGGTGCCAGTGTCAGAAGCAGAAGACTATCTAAGCGAGAAAAAGGTTGATGTCCTTTTGCTGGGGCCTCAGGTCCGCTATCTGCTGGAGGATTTACAGGAAAAACTAGCTTCAAAAGGCATTCCGGTCGATGTTATCCCTATGACGGACTACGGAATGATGAAGGGGGATAAAGTTCTGGATCTGGCAGAGTCGCTCATGAAGTAGGTATTCCTATGGAAAATAAAGATTCCTTAGAGGTCGCTATGACCCTCATTATGTATGGCGGAGAGGCCAAGTCTTGTGCTATCGAAGCTATTGCAGCTGCTAAAAAGCAGGACTTTGACCGGGCTCAGGAGAGGCTGAGTCAGGCTCAGAAGGCCCTGCTGCAAGCCCATCACGCTCAAGCTGATATGCTGAGCAAGGAGGCACAAGGAGAAAAGACAGAACTTAGTTTATTTATGGTACATGGGCAGGATCATCTCATGACCAGTATCGCCTTTGTTGATTTGGCAAAGGAGATTGTTGATTTGCATAAAAAATTTGATGAATAGGAGAAATGCAGATGAGTAGTTTGGTTGATAAATGGCAAGCGCGTCTCATGCCTATTGCCAATAAAATCGGCAACCAAAAATTTCTGGTTGCCCTGCGGGATTCCTTTATTGGAACCATGCCTGTGATTATGACGGGCTCTTTCGCTCTCATGGTCAACGCCTTTCTATCTGACTTGCCAGGACAGTTCGGCTGGACCTGGATTTCCTCTACCTTCCAGTGGCTGATTGATATTAACTGGCTGGTATTTAAGGGCAGTATTCCTATCGTTACCCTCTTGTTCCTCTTTACCTTCGGGGTCAATATCGCTAAGATTTACAATACTGATAAGGTGTCTGCTGGTCTGGTAGCTGTTGCTTCCTATATTATTACCATTGGTGGATCAGTTACTAAAACCTTTGAGTTGGCTGGCAAAACACCAGGGCTGAGCAAGGCGATTTCAAAACTTCCGGAGCTAAAACTTGACGGCAGTAATCTGTCTGTGACGATTAACAGTGTCATTCCAGGTGACCAAATCAGTGCGCGTGGTTACTTTACTGCTATTCTGATTGGTTTTGTATCTGTTATCATCTTTTGTAAGGTCATGAATCGTAACTGGACTATCAAGCTTCCAGATTCCGTTCCGCCAGCTATCATGAAGCCGTTCCTGTCTATCATTCCGGCTGCCATTGCCATGTATGTCGTGGGAATTGCGACCTACCTCTTTAATCTGGTGACAGGCGAGCTGTTGATTGACTGGATCTATAAGATTTTGCAGGCACCGCTTCTCAGCTTGTCTCAAAGCTTCTGGGCTGTACTGCTCATTGTCTTTCTCAATAAGATTTTCTGGTTCTTCGGACTGCACGGCGGTAATGTGCTGGCGCCAGTTATGGCTAGTCTATTTGGTGTGACCATGCTGGCCAATCTGGAAGCTTATCAGGCTGGGCATGCGATTCCTTACATGTGGACGGATAATTCTTTCGGTGCTTTTGTCTGGTTTGATGCGATTGGTGTTGCCATTGCCATTCTCTGGCAATCTCGGAACAAGCACTATCGCGAAGTGGCTAAGTTGGGAATTTTCCCAATGGTCTTCAACATCGGTGAGCCGGTCATGTACGGTCTGCCAATCGTTTTGAATCCAATTATGTTTATTCCATACGTCCTGACGCCAATGGTCATGGTAACAGTAGCCTACTTTGCAACCTCTATGGGCTTGGTTGCGCCGGTTACTCAAAACGTCACCTGGGTCATGCCACCGATTCTCTACGGTTTCTTTGCGACAGCCTTCGACTGGCGGGCAATTATTCTTTCGCTGGTTAATATCGCTATTTCAACCGCTATATATCTGCCCTTTGTCAAGATGGCAGATAAACAGGAGGAGCTTGGATAGATGGCAAAATTTGAAATTAAAGAAGAATTTTACCTGGATGGCAAGCCTTTTAAGATTTTATCGGGAGCTATTCAGTATTTCCGGCTTCATCCAGACCAGTGGCGAGATACCCTTTACAATCTCAAAGCCCTGGGCTTTAATACGGTAGAAACCTATATTCCTTGGGCATTGCATGAGCCTCAGGAAGGTCAGTTTCAGGCAGAGGGCATGCTGGATTTTGAAGCATACTTCAAGTTGGTTGAGGAGATGGGGCTTTATCTCATTGTCCGGCCGACGCCTTACATCTGCGCAGAGTTTGATTTTGGAGGCCTGCCGGCCTGGCTCTTGAGATATCCTTCGATGCGCCTGCGGGTCAATCATCCGCTTTTTCTGGAGAAGGTCAGTCATTTTTATGACTGGCTCTTTCCCAAGCTTCTGCCCTATCAGAGTGATCAGGGCGGCACTATCCTCATGATGCAGGTGGAAAATGAATACGGTTCTTACGCCGAGGACAAGGCCTACATGCGCAGCATTGCGCAGATGATGAAGGTTCGTGGCGTTACGGTTCCCCTCTTTACTTCTGATGGGACATGGATAGAGGCTTTGGAATCTGGAACCTTGATTGAGGATGATATTTTTGTGACGGGGAATTTTGGCTCTCAGCCCAAGGAAAATACAGACAATCTACGAGCTTTCATGGAGCGCTATGGCAAGAAATGGCCTCTTATGTGTACTGAGTTTTGGGACGGCTGGTTCAGCCGCTGGAGCGAGGAAATCGTTCGGCGAGAGGCAGAAGATTTGGCCCAGGATGTCAAAAAAATGCTGCAGCTGGGCAGCATGAACCTCTTCCTCTTGAGAGGTGGGACAAACTTTGGTTTTATCAGTGGCTGTTCAGCCCGCAAGACCAAGGATTTGCCACAGATTACCTCCTATGATTTTGACGCACCCATTACTGAGTGGGGGCAGCCGACCGAGAAATACTACGCTGTTCAGCGGGTGACCCACGAGGTCTTTCCAGAGCTTGAGCAGATGGAGCCGATTAGCCGACAGGCCAAGGCCTATGGCAGTTTTCCACTGCTTGGTACTGCAAACCTGCTGGATGTGGCAGCGGATATCACAGAGGAAATTTTGCTGGATTATCCGCAGCCTATGGAGCAGATTGAGCAGAATCATGGCTATATCCTCTACCGTTCCGATATCAAAAATCAATACCATGAGGAAAGGCTCAAGGCATTGGAGACTCATGACCGCTGTCATTTTTATATCAATCAGGAGCACCTGGCTACCCAGTATCGGGAAGAAATCGGTGATGAGATGCTCTTCTCAGCTGATACCGAGCGGATTCAGATTGATGTGCTGGTGGAAAATATGGGACGTGTCAACTATGGTTACAAGCTAGGCGCACCCAGTCAATCCAAGGGAGTCAAGGGTGGTATCATGATTAACCACCAGTTCCGAAAGGGTTGGAAGCATTATGCGCTCAAGTTTGACAAGGAAATGCTGGCCAAGCTAGATTGTTACTCAGATCCACCGGAAAAAGTCAAAGCACCGACCTTCTATCGCTTTGAAGCGAAGTTGGATGATATCGCTGATACCTTCATTGATTGCTCTAAGTATGGGAAGGGCTGTATTTCGGTCAATGGGTTCAACCTTGGCCGCTACTGGAATGAAGGACCGATTCACTATCTCTATGTGCCGTCTGGCTTGCTTAAGGAGAAGAATGAGTTTATCGTCTTTGAAACTGAAAATGTCAAGATTGAAGAGTTGACCTTGCTTGACCATCCAGTCTATAAGAAATGAGGTGTTGCGATGAAATATATGACAGTCGGGAATGAACTGAAAGAAGCCAGTCAGCTGATTTTGGGTTGCATGCGACTGGCAGAGCATGATCCTAAAGAGGTTGTTTCCGTTCTTGAAACAGCATTAGAAGTGGGAATTAATTTCTTTGACCACTCAGATGTTTATGCTGGAGGCCAGTCTGAAGCAAAGTTTGCACAGGCTCTTCGCTCGGCTAAGATTCCCCGGGATCGAGTTCTCATCCAGTCCAAGTGCGGACTGCGGGATGTTCACACCAACTACCATTTTGACTTTTCTAAGGATTATATTATCAGCTCGGTTGAAGGCAGCTTGGAGCGTTTGCAGACAGACTATCTGGATGTGCTCCTCCTGCACCGGCCAGATGCTCTTGTAGAGCCGGAAGAGGTGGCTGAAGCTTTCTCACGTCTGCACCAAGCTGGGAAGGTCCGCTATTTCGGAGTCAGCAATCAAAATCCTTATCAAATGGAGCTGCTGCAAAAGAGTGTGGAGCAGCCCTTGATTGCCAACCAACTGCAGTTTGGTCCAGCCCATACTCCGATGTTGGATGCTGGGCTCAATGCCAATATGCTCAATCCTTTAGCAATCGTTCGGGATGGTAGTGTGTTAGACTATTGTCGATTGCATCATATCACGATTCAGTCTTGGTCACCATTTCAGGTTGACTTGAACCAGGGACTCTTTATAGAGCATCCTAAATATGCTCAGCTTACAGAAACTCTGCACGCCTTTGCGTCAGACTATCAAGTTTCTTTTGAAGCCCTAGTTCTCGCCTGGATTTTGCGTCATCCAGCACAAATGCAGCCGATTGTTGGCTCCATGAATCCACAACGAATTCGCTCAATGGTGGCTGCTTTTGATATTGAGCTCTCTCGGGCTGACTGGTATAAGATTTACAAGAGTGCGGGGAATCCTCTGCCCTAAGCTTGTTTTTGCTGGGAGATTATTTGTTATTCAGAATCAATGAAGGCTAAGAGCAGTGAATCAGTCTGCATACTTCATTGATTAAGCTCGACTCTGCACCTTATGAAAGGAGAATGATATGAATAATAAGTTTTCTTGGCAAGCTATAACAAAATCTGCTTCTGCTGCCAAGTATGGGAGCGGCTTGCTGCTATGTGCTTCCCTCTTGTCCTTAGCAGCTTTTACAGCTGTCTCAAGAGTTGAAGCAGAAGATGTTGCGCCTGCCCCTGCCGCAGTGGCTGAAACGCCGGCTTCTCCAGCACCGCAAGCAAGTCCTGAGGCTGAAAATCCAGCTGTGGCTGAACCCCAAGCAGCTCCTGCAAATCAGGCTGAATCAGCTGCAGCCGCTAGCGAGTTGCCAGCCAATCAGGTCATGTCCGATGAGCAGAAGCAGCGCGCCATTGCTCAGATGGGAGCCAATCAAGGGGATGTCTGGGTTTGGTCGGAGGAAAATGTCGTTGAAGAAAATGGGGAGCGTCAAAAGCGCGGTCCTAATGGCGGTCCTGGCCAATTTAATGGCGGAGCCGTCGTGTTAGGCGGTCGTCCGACTTATGACCCAGCAGCTGATTGGTACTACCTAGCTTATAAAGGCGAAGGGATGACTGACGAAGAAGCGAAGGCTGTCTTTGACAAGGAACGCGGCAAATGGATGAATGAATTTGATCCTTGGGGTGTTGTGATGGAAATGACGGACAATAAGGCCAGCAATGCTTGGGCGGATATTCGTAACATGCAGGCTTTCGTGCTCCGGAAGGACTCCAATGTTTGGGAGAAAATTGTGGATCACCCTCAAGGGGTTCAATGGGTTTCTCAATTCAAGGGGAATATGTCCAGCAACGTAGGAGATGCCCAGCAGGAAGCCTTGGCTGGCGGGGGAACAGCTATTGAGGTCTTACCTAAGCAAGATCGGGTTGCCCACTGGGGTTCTGATCAAGCCCGTGATATTCCAAATCCTCAAACCATTCGGGCTGTTTTAGTTTCCGTAGAAGCTCGTATTTCTGAAAAATCTGATCCAGATGCCAAGCTTGGTATTCAAGTTGGTGGTGACTGGAAATTTGCTGAAGAAGTGAGCAAGCCGCTCTGGTATCCAGGAGCTGGTCTGGCTGGTATTCAGCGACTGACCAAGGATTGGGCGCGTTATTATTTTGTCAGCCTCACTGGTATTCAAGATGCAGTTGAAGAAAGGGCCATTTCACAAGATGAGTTTATGAAGAGTATCGTACCGTTGGCCGATATGGAGCAGGCCTCTCAAAATCAAGCCCAGCAGCAAACTCCTGCAAGTCCTGATTCAAAGAGTAGCCAGGTGGAAAATCTAACCTACAAAGCAAACGGCCAGACGGACCCTCAAGCATCGTCTCAAGAGCCAACTCTTCAACAAGCTTCTTCCAAACAACTACCTAAGACCGGCAGCCAAAGCAGTCTATTGACCAATCTGCTTGGACTCGGACTCTTAGGGCTGGGAGCTGGCTTCCTTGGCTTGAAGAAAAAATCTTAGTTTTGCAAGCTAGAGGAAAAATAATCTACAAAAAAGCAACAGCAGATTCTAGCTGTTGCTTTGTGTTTGGTTTAGGTTTTGTATGATAGGCTGTCCGAGATTAGATGCTTGAGCAACTTGCTCGGCAAGCGGGTTGCAGACAGGCTCTTGGTATTTTTGAGTAAAGCGGCATCTTGGGAAATTGGAGCAGCCCCAAAATTGCTGACCGGCCTTAGAACCTTTGGCTGCTGTACGGAGCACTAATCCATGCTGGCAGCGAGGGCAGATCTTTTCTGCTTCTCTACGCTGTTTATTTTGAGCAATGCTATTAATATGGCGCTCTTTGATGACCTGCTTTCGCTTAGTCAGGGGCAGGAGCATACGATAGAGGTCGTCAATCTGCTCGGGCGACAGGTAGACTGGACTTTGGCAGGCCTGCTGGTCAATTGCCCCAATCACTTGCCAGGTCTGAATAACCTTATGCCTGTCACTGTTTAGATGGATTTCTTTAAGCTGACAGTCATTGCCAAAGACGATATAGGAATATAGATTTGGGGTGTATTGGTTGAGATAGTAGCTGAGCCATTTGAGATGGACTTTATTTTGAATAATGGGATTGAAAAAAGAATTCTTGTAGGATTTTCCTCGGCCTCTGGAAAGAACCTGAGTCCAGTATTGCTGATTTTCTGAGCCGAAAATCCAGCCCTTGTAGTTTTTGGACTCAAAAATGTAAATTCCAGATGGATGAATCAGCAAGGCATCAATCTCAGTGGTAGTGCCATCTTCTTTGAAGATGTAGAGATTGTATAAAATCTTTTTATAGCCATAGAGCTGGTTCAAGACCTGACCAAGCTGGTACTCTCCCTGTTTTCCCTTGTTGTATTTGAGTTCCCAAGGGGCAGTCTGGGTTTGCTGGAAATAGTCAGGCTCTGGGCTTTGGCTGGACGACCAATCCGAGTCCCTATCTTCCCTGTCTTCAAGCAGCTTATAACTGATAAAAAAGACGATGCCAAAGACAGCCATAAATGCGATGAAAAAGAATCCAAACATTTCCTAATCTCCCTTAAAATCCCTAATTCGAGTATAGCATAAAATAAAGGACGGAAGATTTTTATAAGTGTAAAAACAAAACAATTGAACAACAAATCAAAATATGTCTAAAAAGCGGAAACTACCCTTTAAAAATTTATTTTCCCAAAAACACCTCACAAACCTAAAAAATCATGTATAATAAAAAGACAGGAAAAGAATAGGAGTTATCATGTCTCAGGAATTAATCAGTGTTATCATCCCTGTTTACAATGTTGAGCAGTATTTAGCAGAATGTGTGAACAGCGTCTGTCGTCAGACATATCAAAATCTGGAAATTATTCTAGTCAATGATGGTTCAACAGATGCTTCTGGCCAGATTTGCCAAGAGCTAGCTGATCAGGATGCGAGGATTCGTCTCATTCATCAGGAAAATCAAGGCTTGTCCGGTGCCCGCAACACAGGGATTGAGCACTCTAGTGCAGACTATTTGATTTTTGTAGATTCGGATGACTGGCTGCCTGAGCAGCATGTTGCCCGCCTTTATGAAAAGCTCAAGGAGTACGATGCGGATATTGCCATTGGTCACCACTGTAGCTTTCGTGCAGAGGATTCAGCCTTCCTCTACTATTCGACAGAGCATTTTGAAACCCTCTATACGCGAGAAGAGATAATCGAGGAGTATCCTAGACGGCGCATGCTAGACGGTGTCTTTCTTTGTGCCTGGGCCAAGCTCTATAAACGTAAGCTCTTTGATACAGTGCGCTATCCAGTCGGCCGAGTGGCCGAAGATGCTTTTACGACTTATAAGCTGTACCTTCAGTCAGAAAAGATTATCTACCTCAATGAACCGCTCTATTACTATCGCTTGCGGCCAAATAGCATCTCCATGACTTGGAATGAGCAGTGGTTCCGAGACTTGATTATAGGTTTTGAGGAGCAGCTAGCCATTTTGGGTAAGCTGGGCTATGACCTGAGCTTCTACTACAAATACTACGCTTTCCTGCTCCAGTATTGTCGCGACAGCGCTGCAGCTGTCGGTATGCAGTCCAGTCTGGTCTATCAGGAAATTGAAAGCAAACTCAAACTATTTGGAGAATAAACAAAACAAGCCACCTTTCAACCGTAGGGTTGACAATGTGGCTTGTTTTTTGGTGTTTGAAAATTAAAGACTAAAAATAACAATTAATGTCATGCTTCAAAAAGACATCTTGGTATTCAAATAAGTCTTCAGGGTGCAAGGCCTTGACATCTTCCATGGCATACTTTCGGCCAAGTAATTTGTATTTATTTTCGCCAAATTGATGGAAAGGCAACAGCTGGACTTGATCGATGGATAGTTCATTAAACAAAGTCGCAAACCGCTCTGCATCTTCTAAAGAGTCATTAAAATCTGGAATGACAGGAATGCGCAGAACAATCGTCTTTTGATGAGTGAAGGCGTAGTGGATATTCTGAACAATTAATTCGTTTTTTACTCCAGTCACCTTGCGGTGGTTGACAGAGTTATAATGTTTCAGGTCTGTATAGATAAAATCAACGTACTGGATGAGATCCACGAATTTTTCATGTTCTACAAAGGCAGTTGTTTCAATAGCGGTATGAATCCCTTTTTCCTTAGCCGCTTTGAGAATGGCCTTGGCAAATTCAAACTGGGCGAAAATCTCTCCGCCAGATAAGGTTAGGCCACCGCCAGATTCTTCATAAAAATCTCTGTCCTTTAGGACTTCGTTGATAATCTCCTCGACACTTCTTTCCTCCCCCATAGTGATGCTTTTTTTGGTAGTAGCATCCAGCATAGGCTCGGGTCTGAATTGCTGTGATTCTGGATTAGAGCACCAAGGGCAGCGCAGAGGACAGCCCTTGAGGAAAACCGTTGTACGAATCCCTGGTCCATCATGAATACTGAAATGTTGGATGTTGAAAATAATTCCTTTTGTTGTTTCCATACTCAGGCCTCCTTTGGATATAATCATTATAACTTATTTTAGAAAGAAAAACAATTACGAATGAAAGTTATTTTTATTTTATTTTTAAGGCGTCTTTTGTTACAATAATAGCAGAGGTGATAGAATGGAACGTTTAGATGAAATTGTTAAATTAGTATCTGAATTTGAACGAATTGATGTCAATACTTTGTCTGACCGGTTAAAAGTGTCCAAAGTAACGATTCGCAAGGACTTGGATAAGCTGGAAACCAAAGGTCTACTGCGCAGAGAGCATGGCTATGCTGTTTTAAATAGCGGCGATGATCTGAATGTCAGACTTTCCTTTCATTATGATACCAAGCGCCGAATTGCCCAGGAAGCAGCAAAAATCGTTCAGGATAATGAAACCATTATGATCGAATCAGGTTCGACCTGTGCCTTGCTAGCTGAGGAAATCTGCCGGACGAAGAAGAATGTCAAGATTATTACCAATTCTTATTTTATTGCGGATTATATAAAACAAACTGATTCTTGTAAAATTATCTTACTGGGCGGAGAATTTCAGAAAGATTCTCAAGTGACAGTAGGGCCTCTTCTCAAGGAAATGATCCGCTTTTTCCACGTAGAACATGCTTTTGTCGGAACAGATGGCTATGATGAAAATCTAGGCTTTACAGGCAAGGACCTGATGCGGAGTGAGGTTGTGCAGTATATGTCAGAGGCATCTGACCAGATGATTGTCTTGACGGACTCAAGTAAGTTTACCAGAAAAGGAACGGTTAAGAGATTTGGCTTCAAACAGATTGCCCAAGTGGTGACTGACAAGGCGATTCCTAAAGAGGCTGTTGAGCGCTTGAAAGCTGCCGATATCAAGCTGACTCTGATCTAGCAGAGAAGGAGATAAGATGAAAAATGAAAGAAAAAAACTATTGGCAAAAATTGCTTATCTCTACTACATAGAAGAAAGAAGCCAGTCTGACATTGCGGCTGAGACAGGGATTTATCGCACCACTATCAGCCGAATGCTGGCAGAAGCTAAAAAAGAAGGCATTGTGAAGATTGAGATCGAAGATTTCGATACCCGCTTGTTCCATTTGGAAAACTATGTAAAAGAAAAATACGGGCTCAAGGGAATCGAAATTGTCAGTAACTTAGTAGATGAATCTCCAGCAGACCTGGAAGAGAGGTTGGCTCAAGCTGCTGCAGGTATGCTGCGCGGCCTGATTAAAGACAATGATAAAGTGGGATTTTCTTGGGGAAAGAGCTTGAGCCTTTTAGTAGAGCACTCTAGCAGCAAGCATTTGACAAATGTCCATTTCTTTCCTTTGGCAGGTGGACCGAGTCATATCCATGCACGCTATCATGTGAACACCCTCATCTATAGCATGGCTGGAAAATACCATGGGGACTGCCGTTTTATGAATTCCACGATTATTCAGGAGAACGAGCAACTGACAAATGGAATATTGGCTTCTAAATATTTTGAAGATCTGAAAAGCAGCTGGCAGGAGCTGGATGTGGCTGTGGTTGGTATTGGAGGGCAGGTTGACACGAGAAATCGTCAATGGCTGGACATGCTGACCTCAGAGGATTTTCTTGCTCTAGAGAGTCAGGATGCTGTCGGAGAAATCTGCTGTCGCTTCTTTAATAAAAAAGGGGAGATGGTCTACCAGCATTTGCAAAATCGAACGATTGCCATCTCTTTGGAAAATTTGAAAAAAGTGCCGCTTAGTCTGGCCTTTGCCTATGGCAGTCAAAAATCTGCTGCTATCTTAGCGGTGTTGCGAGCTGGCTATGTCAATCATTTGATTACGGATGAGGCGACTATTTTGAAAATGCTAGACTTGGACGGAGATAGGAGTTTCCTCACTTCCTGATGGCATTAGAATCTCAGGTGAATAAGATTTCCAAAACGAAATTTAGGAACCCTATTTTTTATGTAAAATTAGCACTTATGTATGGAGGTGGATTGTTGATTTGAAAAAGTTAATGAAACGAAAATTGACTAGTTTAGCCACAGGGGAGCTAGTCGCTGTGCTAGTATTTTGGATGAATTTTTTCCTTCTCAAAAAATGGATTCTTACTACTGGAGCTTTGATTTCTATTTCTTTCTCCTTGTTTGTACTGAGTTTTATTTTGATACAGGGCTCTGTTTTCTGGTGGATTTTGATAAAAAGGATTTCCAATCCAAGATTTGCTGAAAGATATACAGGCAAGATTTACAGAATACTAAAGATCTTAGACCTTATTTTACTAGGTGTAGGGGCCTTGATAATTATTTTAAATTACAGTGAATTTCCCACATCCATAATCTTTTTAGCAATTTGTTTTTTTGCTGTCATCGAGTGGATTAATTATTTTAAATTACAATTATCCTATAGTCTGAATCCTGCTGTTTTATTGAAATATATCCTCCAGAGGAAATTGCGGAAAAGTAGAATAGCAAAGGAAATTGAGAAAGCTGCATAAAAAGATAAGTTTCGGTTTCTTAAAATAGCATATATGAGGAAGTAGAAGCGAATAGCTGCTACTTCTTTTTTGTGCCGAATCTGCTTATCGTTCTTATCTAATAGAGTGCCTTTGAATCGCAGATGAATACAGCTGTACAGAACTGTCCTTTATCGGGGGAGTTTTTATTCTGCACAAATGTGCAAAATAATTTAAATAAGCTAATTTGTTCTATAATATATTGACGGACTGAGATAAAGGTGATACATTCTAGTTACAAACAAAAATAAATCACTTTCAAACAAAAGAACAAGTTTTTGTTAATCATAAAGATAGGAGCGATTGTAACATATGGAAATGATTGTAGCAGATCAAATTATCATGGGTCTTATCTTAGACGCTGGTGATGCCAAGCAGCATATTTATCAAGCTTTATCACTAGCTAAAGATGGTAAGTTTTCAGAATGCGATGAGCAGATTGAGCTGGCAGATAAGGCGCTGTTAGAGGCCCATAACTTGCAGACCAAGTTCCTAGCTCAGGAAGCTGGAGGAACGAAAACAGAGATTACAGCACTGTTTGTTCATTCTCAAGATCATTTGATGACTAGCATTACAGAGATTAACCTCATCAAAGAAATCATCGACTTGAGAAGAGAATTACAAGGGGAAAAATAAATCATCAGGAGGATGAAAAGATGGTTAAGATTGGTTTGTTTTGCGCGGCAGGTTTTTCAACAGGAATGTTGGTCAACAATATGAAAATAGCTGCAGCTGAAAAAGGGCTGGAAGCTGAGATTGAAGCCTACTCTCAGGCTAAGTTGGCTGATTATGCAGCGGATCTGGATGTCGCTTTATTGGGCCCGCAGGTAGCCTATACACTAGACAAATCTACAGCTATTTGCGACAGCTGCCATACTCCGATTGCAGTTATTCCGATGGCTGATTACGGTATGCTAGATGGCGAAAAAGTGTTAAACCTCGCTTTGAGTTTGTTGGATAAACATTAAAATCAAGGAGCTTCGTTATGTCTAAAGTGGATACTCAAAAAATCATTGCGCCGATTATGAAGTTTGTCAATATGCGCGGGATTATCGCCTTAAAAGACGGTATGTTGGCAATTTTGCCTCTTACAGTTGTGGGAAGTCTATTCTTGATTGTAGGGCAATTGCCGTTTGAAGGTCTAAATCAAGCCATTGCTGGTGTGTTTGGGGCTGACTGGACAGAACCGTTTATGCAGGTTTATTCAGGAACCTTTGCCATTATGGGGCTGATTTCCTGTTTTTCAATTGGTTATTCTTATGCCAAGAATAGCGGTGTAGAGCCTCTGCCGGCAGGGGTGTTGTCTCTTTCTTCTTTCTTTATACTTTTGAAATCCTCCTACATACCAGAAAAGGGTGAGGCGATTGCAGATGCGATTGCCAAGGTCTGGTTTGGCGGACAAGGAATCATTGGAGCCATTCTCATTGGTCTGGCAGTTGGCAGTATCTATACGATTTTCATTCAAAAGCATATTGTCATCAAAATGCCAGAGCAGGTTCCTCAAGCGATTGCCAAGCAGTTTGAAGCCATGATTCCTGCTTTCGTTATTTTCTTGCTGTCAATGCTTGTTTATATTATTGCCAAGATAGTGACAGGTGGCGGTACCTTTATTGAGATGATTTACGATGTCATTCAGGTGCCTCTGCAAGGTCTGACAGGCTCTCTGTATGGAGCTATCGGTATTGCTTTCTTTATTTCTTTCCTGTGGTGGTTCGGCGTCCACGGTCAGTCCGTTGTCAATGGTGTCGTAACAGCTTTGCTACTGTCAAATCTAGATGCCAATAAGGCCCTGCTTGCTGCAGATAAGCTGTCCGTTAGTCAAGGCGCTCATATTGTGACCCAACAGTTCTTGGATAGTTTTCTTATCTTATCGGGATCCGGTATTACTTTCGGAGTGGTCGTGGCCATGCTCTTTGCTGCCAAGTCCAAACAGTATAAGGCTCTGGGGAAAGTTGCTGCTTTCCCGGCAATCTTTAATGTCAATGAGCCAGTTGTCTTTGGTTTTCCGATTGTGATGAATCCGGTCATGTTTCTGCCCTTTGTTTTGGTACCGGTTCTAGCCGCTTTGATTGTCTACATGGCGATTGCGGTCGGCTTTATGCAGCCATTCGCAGGTGTGACTTTGCCTTGGAGTACACCGGCTATCATTTCTGGCTTTATGGTCGCTGGCTGGCAAGGGGCAGTCATTCAAATTGTCATTCTAGCTATGTCTGCCTTTGTCTATTTCCCATTTGTGAAGTTTCAGGATAAGATTGCCTACAATAACGAATTGAAAAATGAAGAATAATCTGATTTTGATGGATAAAAACACAAAAGTTTCTTGGCTCAGATGGCACAAATGTGCAAAAAATCTTTAATTCAGTAATCGCCTATAAATGATTGAATTCTAGGATTTTGCATGTTACAATAGTTACGAAAGAAATAAATTAAATTTCATAAGAAAGGTCGTGGCCAAATGATCCAAGTAAAAGAAGTAGAAAAAACAACAATAAAAACAGACTATTTTGGTAGCTTAACAGAGCGGATGAATAAATATCGGGAAGATGTTTTAAATAAAAAGCCCTATATTGATGCAGAGCGTGCTGTCCTAGCTACTAAGGCCTATGATAAGCATAAGGAAAAACCAAATGTGTTGAAACGTGCTTATATGCTTAAAGAGATTTTGGAAAATATGACGCTTTATATCGAAGATGAAACGATGATTGTCGGCAATCAGGCTTCATCTAATAAAGACGCGCCTATCTTCCCAGAGTATACTTTAGAGTTTGTACTCAATGAACTAGATCTTTTTGAGAAGCGGGACGGAGACGTCTTCTACATTACAGAAGAAACCAAAGAGCAGCTCCGCAGCATCGCTCCTTTCTGGGAAAATAATAACCTCCGTGCGAGAGCTGGAGCTTTACTTCCAGAGGAAGTTCAGGTTTATATGGAAACTGGCTTCTTTGGCATGGAAGGAAAGATGAACTCTGGGGATGCCCACTTGGCGGTCAACTATCAAAAACTCTTGGCCTATGGACTGAAAGGTTTTGAAGAAAAAGCTCGCGCAGCTAAGGAAGCCTTGGATTTGACCGATCCGGCTAGTATTGATAAATACCACTTCTATGATTCCATTTTCATCGTAGTAGATGCTGTGAAAGCTTATGCGGAGCGTTTTGTGGCCTTGGCCAATCAGCTTGCTGAAAAAGCAGAGCCTAAGCGCCGTCAAGAGCTCTTAGAAATCGCTAGAATCTGTTCTAAAGTGCCGTACGAGCCAGCATCAACCTTTGCTGAAGCTGTTCAGTCTGTTTGGTTTATCCAGTGTATCCTTCAGATTGAGTCCAACGGACATTCACTCTCTTATGGCCGCTTTGACCAGTACATGTATCCTTATGTCAAGGCAGATTTGGAAGCTGGACGTGAGACAGAGGCTAGTATTGTGGAACGCTTAACCAATCTCTGGATTAAGACGATTACCATTAATAAAGTGCGCAGCCAGGCCCACACATTCTCATCTGCGGGCAGTCCCCTTTATCAAAATGTGACAATCGGTGGCCAAACGAGAGATAAGAGAGATGCAGTCAACCCGCTTTCCTACCTTGTCTTGAAATCTGTAGCTCAAACTCATCTTCCTCAGCCGAATCTGACTGTTCGCTATCATGCAGGCTTAGATGCTCGCTTTATGAATGAGTGTATCGAAGTCATGAAGCTTGGTTTCGGTATGCCGGCCTTCAATAATGATGAAATCATCATTCCGTCCTTTATCGCCAAAGGCGTTTTGGAAGAAGATGCATACGATTACAGTGCTATCGGCTGTGTGGAAACTGCTGTGCCTGGTAAATGGGGCTACCGTTGTACAGGCATGAGCTACATGAACTTCCCTAAGGTACTCCTGATTACTATGAACGATGGAATTGATCCAGCATCTGGCAAGCGCTTTGCACCAAGCTTCGGTCATTTTAAAGATATGAAGAGCTTTGCTGAGCTGCAAACGGCTTGGGACAAGACCTTGCGCCATTTGACCCGCATGAGTGTCATCGTGGAAAATTCTATTGACCTGTCTCTTGAAAGAGAAGTGCCGGATATCCTCTGCTCAGCTTTGACAGATGACTGTATCGGACGCGGTAAGCATTTGAAAGAGGGCGGAGCTGTCTATGACTATATTTCCGGTCTTCAAGTCGGTATTGCCAATCTATCAGACTCATTGGCGGCTATCAAAAAGCTGGTCTTTGAGGAAGGCAGGCTGACTCCGGCTGAACTCTGGCATGCACTTGAAACGGACTATGCAGGTGAGCGGGGTAAAGAAATTCAAGAGATGCTGATTCATGATGCACCAAAATATGGTAATGATGATGATTACGCAGATAAGCTAGTGACAGATGCTTATGATATTTATGTGGATGAAATCGCTAAATATCCAAATACCCGTTATGGCCGCGGTCCAATTGGCGGTATCCGCTACTCAGGAACGTCTTCTATTTCAGCCAATGTAGGTCAAGGTCGCGGTACCTTGGCGACACCAGATGGCCGCAATGCCGGAACACCGCTCGCTGAAGGCTGCTCTCCATCCCACAATATGGACAAGAACGGCCCAACCTCCGTATTGAAATCTGTTTCTAAATTACCGACAGACGAAATCGTAGGTGGCGTTCTGCTTAATCAAAAAGTCAATCCTCAGACCCTGTCTAAGGAAGAAGATAAAGTGAAACTTATTGCCTTGCTTCGTACATTCTTTAACCGTCTGCATGGCTATCATATCCAATACAATGTCGTTTCTCGGGAAACCTTGATTGATGCTCAGAAGCATCCTGAAAAACACCGCGATTTGATTGTTCGTGTTGCAGGGTACTCTGCTTTCTTCAATGTGCTTTCCAAGGCGACGCAAGATGATATTATTGGACGTACGGAGCACACATTGTAAAAGAGGTCCAATTTATGGAATTCATGCTTGATACCTTAAATTTAGAGGAGATAAAAAAATGGTCGGAAGTCCTCCCCTTGGCGGGAGTGACTTCTAATCCGACCATCGCAAAAAAAGAAGGAAAAATAGACTTCTTCGAACGGATTCGCGCTGTTCGGGAAATCATAGGAGAAGGTCCATCTATCCATGTGCAGGTTGTTGCCAAGGATTATGAGGGAATCTTGAAAGATGCTGCTGAAATTCGAAAAAAATGCGGCGATGCTGTCTACATTAAAGTTCCGGTCACACCGGCTGGGCTGGCAGCTATCAAAATTCTCAAAGCAGAAGGCTACAAGATTACAGCGACAGCCATTTATACAACCTTTCAAGGTCTATTAGCCATTGAAGCGGGGGCTGACTATCTTGCTCCTTACTATAACCGCATGGAAAATCTTAATATTGATTCAGATGCTATCATCAGCCAGTTGGCTCAGGCGATTGAGCGGGATCATTCCGCCAGCAAAATATTGGCAGCTTCCTTTAAGAATGTTGGCCAAATCAATCGTGCTTTTGCTGATGGGGCTCAAGCTATTACAGCAGGACCAGATATCTTTGGAGCAGCCTTTGCCATGCCGTCTATCGCTAAGGCGGTAGATGACTTTGCTGCTGACTGGTCAGCAATTCACAATCAGGAACACATTTAACAGGCATATATAATGCTCTATCTATAAAAAAGAAAGAGGTGCTCTATGAAAATTTTTGCAAGTCCGTCTCGTTATATTCAGGGAGAAAATGCTCTGTTTGAAAATGCGAAACAGATTCTTCAGTTAGGCAGCCATCCAGTCTTGCTTTGTGATGATGTGGTTTACCAGATTGTTGGGGAGAAATTCAATGACTACCTTACTCGTTATGGCTTTCATGTGCTGCATGTAGCTTTTAACGGAGAAGCTTCTGATGCTGAAATTGATCGGGTCGTTGCTCTGGCTGAAAAAGACGGAGCAGACTTGGTTATTGGTCTAGGTGGTGGAAAAACGATTGACAGTGCGAAGGCCATTGCAGACATACTAGGACGTCCTGTGGTCATTGCGCCAACCATTGCCTCTACAGATGCCCCAACGTCAGCACTTTCTGTTATCTATACAGAAGACGGCGCCTTTGAAAAGTATATTTTCTATAGTAAAAATCCTGAACTCGTCTTGGTGGATACGAAAGTGATTGCTGGAGCGCCAAAACGACTTCTGGCTTCTGGGATTGCAGATGGTTTAGCGACTTGGGTAGAGGCGCGTGCTGTCCAGCAGAAAAATGGCACTACCATGTTGGGACAAAGACAGAGTCTGGCTGGTGTGGCGATTGCGAAGAAGTGTGAAGAAACACTGTTTGCAGATGGCCTGCAGGCTATCGCAGCCTGTGAAGCAAAAGTTGTAACTCCAGCTCTGGAAAATATCATTGAAGCCAATACCCTTCTCAGCGGCGTCGGCTTTGAGAGCGGCGGTTTAGCGGCAGCCCATGCTATCCACAACGGCTTTACAGCTCTTACAGGCGATATTCATCACTTGACCCACGGCGAAAAAGTTGCCTATGGAACTTTGACCCAGCTCTTATTAGAAAACCGACCTAAAGAAGAATTGGAAAAATATATTCGCTTCTATCAAAAGATTGGTATGCCGACAACTCTGAAAGAAATGCATTTAGAAAATGCCAGCTATGAAGATTTGCTCAAAGTTGGTCAGCAAGCGACGATTGAGGGCGAAACCATCCATCAGATGCCATTTGAGATTTCAGCTTCTGACATTGCAGGTGCCATCCTAGCAGTCGACCAATATGTCAGGGATTTGGATAAATAAAAGCAAAATACAAAACAAGCCACCTTTCAACCGTAGGGTTGACAATGTGGCTTGTTTTTTGGTGAGATTACCAGATGTAAGGAAAAACTCGGTATCTAACCTTTTGGCAATAAGCTTCGTAATTTTTCCCAAAGTGATTGCCTAAAGCTTTTTCTTCTACTCTAAGTCGAATGCTATATCCTAACACGAGTAAAATAAGACTGATAATGATTGTAAGAGGATTTAATGAGGTAATCGATAGGCCAAGGATAGACAAGATACTGCCAGTATAGGCAGGATTTCTTACAATAGAATAAGGGCCATGGTCTACTAATTGTTGACTATCGGTTGTTTGAACGGCCAGTGTGAAGTTTTTTCCGAGATAATTGACTGCATAGAACCGCAATACGAACCCTGCTAGAGAGATGAGAATTCCAAGATAGATAGTGAGGCTGGGTAAGTGGGGGACAAAGTCGAGAAATTGTCCGTTTATCAAAAATAAGCAGCTGATAACACTGCCGATAATGATGTAGCGGCTCCCTTTATCTGCAGAGTCGTTTACATTGTTTGACTTAGTTTTATTTTTAATCCACATTTCTGTGCTAATAAAAATAACAAAGAAAATATAAGTGAAAATAGTTTGTAAATTCATGATTATTCCTCCGGTCAGAATTATACAACTTTTAATTTTAGAGGTCAATCAGAGATTAACTCTTTAGAAGTGAGTTATAGTTTTTGTCAGTGAAAACTGGATTCCATCTTTCAAAATCCCTTGAAAATGGTATAATAGAAACAGTACAAAAAATGGAGAAAAGAATGGCTTATTATAATCACAAAGAAATCGAACCCAAGTGGCAGAAATATTGGGCAGAGCACCATACATTTAAGACAGGTACGGACAAGGACAAGCCTAACTTTTATGCGCTGGACATGTTTCCTTATCCATCAGGAGCGGGACTCCATGTAGGGCATCCGGAGGGCTACACAGCGACAGATATCCTCAGCCGCTACAAGCGGGCTCGGGGCTATAATGTCCTGCATCCTATGGGCTGGGATGCCTTTGGTCTGCCGGCTGAGCAATACGCCATGGATACAGGCAATGACCCGGCTGACTTTACAGCAGAAAATATTGCCAATTTTAAGCGTCAAATCAATGCTCTAGGATTTTCGTATGACTGGGACCGAGAAATCAATACAACTGACCCTAACTACTACAAGTGGACCCAGTGGATTTTCACAAAGCTTTACGAAAAAGGCCTAGCTTATGAAGCAGAAGTGCCAGTAAACTGGGTTGAAGAGCTGGGAACGGCTATTGCCAATGAGGAAGTTCTGCCAGACGGGACATCTGAGCGCGGCGGCTATCCAGTTGTCCGCAAGCCTATGCGTCAATGGATGCTGAAAATCACAGCCTATGCAGAACGTCTGCTCAATGACTTAGAGGAGCTGGATTGGCCTGAGTCTATCAAGGATATGCAGCGCAACTGGATCGGCAAGTCAACCGGTGCCAATGTAACCTTCAAGATCAAGGATACAGATAAGGACTTCACCGTCTTTACGACTCGTCCGGATACCCTTTTTGGAGCGACCTATGCTGTTTTGGCTCCAGAGCATGCTCTCGTTGATGCTATTACAAGTGCAGAACAAGCCCAAGCAGTAGCAGACTACAAACACGCAGCCAGCCTCAAATCTGACCTTGCTCGGACTGATTTGGCTAAGGATAAGACTGGTGTCTGGACAGGAGCTTATGCCATCAATCCTGTCAATGGCAAGGAAATCCCAATCTGGATTGCCGACTATGTGCTTGCAAGCTACGGAACAGGTGCTATCATGGCCGTTCCTGCGCATGACGAGCGCGACTGGGAGTTTGCTAAGCAATTTAATTTGGAGATTATTCCTGTTTTAGAGGGGGGCAATGTTGCTGACGCTGCTTACACAGAAGATGGTCCGCATATTAACTCTGGCTTCCTAGATGGCTTAGACAAGGCTGCCGCTATCGAAAAGATGGTTGCTTGGCTGGAAGCAGAAGGTGTCGGAAATGAAAAAGTCACCTATCGTCTGCGCGACTGGCTCTTTAGCCGTCAGCGTTACTGGGGTGAGCCGATTCCAATCATTCATTGGGAAGACGGGACTTCAACAGCTGTCCCTGAAAATGAACTGCCACTTGTCTTGCCTGTAACCAAGGATATACGCCCTTCTGGTACCGGTGAAAGCCCTCTGGCCAATCTGACTGACTGGCTGGAAGTGACTAGGGAAGATGGTGTCAAAGGACGCCGTGAAACCAACACTATGCCTCAATGGGCTGGTTCCAGCTGGTATTACCTGCGTTACATTGACCCGCACAACAATGAGAAATTAGCAGACGAAGACTTGCTCAGGGCTTGGCTTCCAGTTGATATTTACATCGGAGGTGCGGAGCACGCTGTACTCCATCTTCTCTACGCTCGCTTCTGGCACAAGTTCCTTTATGATATCGGAGTGGTTCCGACCAAAGAGCCTTTCCAAAAACTCTTTAACCAAGGGATGATTCTGGGGACTAGCTACCGTGATAGTCGCGGTGCTCTAGTGGCGACAGACAAGGTGGAAAAACGCGATGGTTCTTTCTTCAATATCGAAACTGGAGAAGAACTGGAGCAAGCGCCTGCTAAGATGTCTAAGTCTCTGAAGAATGTAGTCAACCCAGACGATGTAGTGGAGCAATATGGTGCCGATACGCTTCGTGTCTATGAAATGTTCATGGGGCCGCTGGATGCATCTATCGCTTGGAGCGAAGAAGGGTTAGAAGGCAGCCGTAAGTTCCTTGATCGGGTTTATCGTCTCCTTAACTCTAAGGAGCTGGTCACTGAAAATAGCGGAGCTTTGGACAAGGTCTACCATGAAACGGTCAAGTCTGTCACAGAGCAGATTGAGGAGCTCAAGTTTAACACAGCCATTGCCCAGCTCATGATCTTTGTCAATGCAGCCAACAAGGAAGAAAAGCTCTATGTCGAATATGCCAAAGGTTTTATCCAATTGCTGGCGCCTTTTGCACCACACTTGGCTGAAGAACTCTGGCAGGCAGTCGCTCAAACTGGTGAGAGCATTTCCTATGTAATTTGGCCAACTTATGACGAAAGCAAACTGGTCGAAGCAGAGGTCGAAATCGTAGTTCAAATCAAGGGTAAAGTTCGTGCTAAGCTAGTCGTAGCTAAGGACTTGAGCCGTGAGGAACTGCAGGAAATCGCTCTGGCAGATGAAAAAATCAAGTCTGAAATCGCCGACAAAGAAGTTGTAAAAGTCATTAGCGTACCAAATAAACTTGTTAATATCGTTGTGAAATAATTAGTTTGTTTATTGCATTTGCAGGAGATTTCAATCAAGTCCGCATCAGACAATAAAATGCTATTGCTATCAAATACAAAGAAGACCTTGAGAAAATTTTCTCAAGGTCTTTTGTTAGAACAATTCCCAATTAGGTGTTGAGAATTTCTTGGTCTGTGCCATATAAAAATGAGTAAAATGAATTTCCATTGCTAAGGTCATCAGGGTTGCGATAGCAATGACGATGGTTGGGCTGGCTGAAAAAAGGAATGAAAAGGCCAATCCGAGAAGGAAGATTCCTGCTTGGAACCCATAAAAGAACTTGTTATAGCGGAGATAACTCTTGTTGAAGCGACCATTTGACAAGACCGCAGCTTGGAAGAGTCCGATACCAGCATAGAAGAAGCTAGTCGCAAAGAGGTGATGGGCTTCAGGATTTACCAAGAAACTCATAGAAACAGTGACCATAATTAAGCCGATAAAAATCGGATAGTGGCTATAAATTAGGAAGATTCCTTTATTCTCCCCATTCTCATCAATAGCATGGTCAAACTGACCAAAGTAATTCATAAAGAGGTTGACCATGATGATAAAGTAAAGGATAGAATGGATGGAGAAATGTTCAAGGGTAAAGAAATCAGCTAGTCCCATAATCATCTCACCAAAAGTGATGATAACTAAAAGCGAAATGCGTTCAATCAGGTGGGGCAGGTTGATTTGAAAATGGGAAACTTTTCGTGTCAATAGGACGGGCATGATAAAGGTCAGGAGAATCCCAGTCATGTAGACATGAATCCCAAGATGAATTGCCAAGAGAGCAGCTAGGTAGACCAAAATAGTTCGAAGACCGGTCATCCAAAGAAATCCTTTGATACTTTTACGATTGGCAGAGCTTGTAGATTTTCGAAGATATTCAACCAGATATTGGAAAAATAAGGTCAGGGTCAGTGTCCCAATCGTCCAGCAGAAGGTATGGAAATAGGACTGCCAGTCATTGGTAATCATGTTTGATATCAAGAGCAGCATGGCCATATTGACGAACATGACGACCATATTAAAAAGAGAATTTTTCCCATAGCGATTAGTATAGACGGTCTGAATCATCCAAGAATTGACCAGAACTAGAAGTGACATCAGGAAGCCGAAAATAGCATCCAGGGATAGAACCCCATGATGAAGATGATGGATGAGGGCAGTTGTTTTGGAAATCGCGTAGACAAAAACCAAGTCATAAAAAAGCTCGCTAAATTCCACCCGTTTGTGTTTGATAAGATTTGTCATTGTAAATCCTTTCGCGCTGATTTCTAACAATTTATTATAACAGAAAATGGGTATCAAGAGATACAAGTAAACTAGCAAAACTAAAAAGGTGGCCTAAACCACTTTTATTTTCTTTTGATTAGAAATTTTGATGGCAAGCAGATTGACTGGGGATTTTTTGCAATAGCCGCTTTAAAAGCAAGTGTGCCAAGTTGGTAAGAATAGTTGTCAATGCTGGGGATATTGAGCAGTTTCCCAGACAACTGACTGGTTTGACTGACAATGAGTGGCGGTTCTATACCAGCTTTTTTATAGAATTCTAGTAGTCCGACTGCTAAGTCATCGCTATTGGAAACAATGCAGTCTAAACCTTTTTGCATACACAGCTTTTCAAAAATCCATCCTGCATCCTCATATCTCATTAATCCCCCAAAAGTTACATACTCCACGCCCTTGAAAATTTCCTCAAAGACTGATAGGGTTTCACGAAAAGTGGGGCTGATTGGACTGTTTCGAGAGAATAACAAGGCTACTTTCTGGGGGTTATGCTTCTGGATCCATTTAAAGAGAGCTTGATATCCAGGTTTTCGATCCACTGAGATAGAAATTAACTCAGGTAAGTCTGTTTCTTCCAGACAGACAATGGAGCCATATTTTCGGTAGCTAGCGATGGTCTGTATATCAATAGCCCGAGAAGTAAAGATTAGTGCATCAAAAGCATTGCTCCGTAGCTGTTCCAGATAGGATTTCTCAGCTTCTATGCTGTAGTCTGATGGCAAAAATAGGAGCTGGTAATGACTCTCTAGGGCTGCGTCTAGCAACCCCTTTATCAATTCAGTAAAGTAGGTATGCCGAACATGAGGCACTACAACACCGATTTTTCGAGTATGGCCGGCACTTAAGTCTCTAGCAATCTGACTAGGGCTATAATCTAGTTCTTTTATAATAGCTGAAATTGTTTCGGCAGCTTCTTGTGAGACATAACCTGATTTGTTGATGTAGCGAGAAACAGTTGAGATGGAATAGCCAGATTGTTTGGCGATGTCACGTATGGAAACCATAGTACCCCCTTTCTTTATACACTATACCAAATGATAGGAGTTGTTGGCAAGATTGGACTTATAGGAGAAAGTGATGGATACCATAGCCAACACCGTCTTCATCGTTAGTTTTGGTAATGAGACTGACTTTGTCTTTGATTGCTTGACTAGCATTTTCCATTGCAATACTCAGTCCAACCCGTTCAAACATAGGGAGATCATTGTGACCATCGCCGAAGGCGACTAGTTCTTTTTTATGTAGCTTTTCTTCTTTGATTATATAGTCAATTCCAACTGATTTTTTAGCTTTTTTGTGTGTAATTTCTAGATAAAAATCACCAGCTTGCTGTATAGAAACATTTGGAAGATTTAATTCTTCGAGTTTAGCTTTTAATGCTCTCATTTCGTTTCCATCAAAAGTGATGAGCATAATTTTAAAAATACTTGTTTGAACTTTTAGGTATTGCTCCTCCCCGATAATAGTTGCCTCTAGTCTGGTCAATTGTTGCTCATAGTCGATTCCATTGTCCATTTTATAGGTATACCAGTTTTCTAAGTCGTAGTAAGATTGACTTAAGTGAGGAAAATGCTGGTTGATAAAGTTGACTAAATAAGTAGAATCATTTCTTTCTAAAGCTTGCTGATGCAGGATCTTGATTTGATTTTGCTTGTAGGTATAAATCAATCCACCATTGAAACCAATCTGGGGGCCAGTCAGTTCTAATTTATCAATGGCTTCTTTCATCTCCATAGGTGCTCGTGCGGAAACCAGGGTGAAAGGAAGATTGGCCTGAGAAATAAGTTTAGCATTACTGTCAGTCAGTCTGCCTTGGCTATTCAATAGCGTTCCATCCATATCGCAAAAAATACGTTTGATTGTCATATTATGAACCTCCGTTTGGTGTTTTTCTAAAGTATATCCTGTGGAACGCGTTCCATGTCAATGATTTTTTTAAAAATTTTACAAGATATTGCAATTCGAGTATTTGACCGGTTAAAAATGATATAGTAGAAGAAATACGCTCGCTTTTGTCGTAAATTGTCATTCCGTTGTCAGAATCTGTCGTTTACTTGTCGCTTCCTGTATCGTATAATAGTCTCATCAATCAAATGAAACAAAAGAGGAAATCAACATGTCAAACAAAAAAGTTATCTTAGTCACAGGCGCTTCATCAGGTATCGGCTACCAAACTGCTGAACAACTTGCTAAAGAAGGTCATATTGTCTATGGAGCTGCCCGCCGTGTGGATGCCATGAAACCACTTGAAATCTTTGGCGTGACACCAGTTCGTTTGGATATTACAGATGAAGTTAGCATTAAAGAAGCTCTTAATCTCATCATCAAGAAAGAAAATCGTATCGATGTCTTAGTCAATAATGCTGGTTACGGTTCATATGGTGCCGTTGAAGATGTAACGATTGAAGAAGCCAAGATGCAGTTTGAAGTGAATATCTTTGGTCTAGCTCGCTTGACCCAGCTCGTTCTTCCTTATATGCGTAAGCAAAATTCAGGTCGCATTATTAATGTGGGTTCAATGGGTGGTCGTTTGACATCCTACTTTGGTGCTTGGTATCATGCGACCAAATATGCTCTTGAAGCTTTTTCAGATGGTCTTCGTATGGAAGTGGCTGATTATGGCATTGATGTCTCTATCATCGAACCAGGCGGTATTAAAACGGACTGGGGCTTCATCGCTGCTGACAAATTGGCTGAATCAGCTAAAGGTGGTGCTTATGAAGCAGCAGCCACTAAGGCAGCAGAAGGGATGCGGAAGCAATACTCCGGTAATATGATGTCAAATCCAAAAGTGATTTCAAACGCTATTTCAAAAGCAGTTAACAGCCGTCGTCCTAAAACACGCTATTTAGTTGGTATGGGAGCTAAACCTTTGGTATTCTTGCATGCTATCTTGCCAGATCGTTGGTTTGATGCCCTCATGAAGCGGGCTTCTTAAGAGAAAATGGAGAAACCCTATGCGTCTGAATCTCAGTCAGCAATATATTGACAATTTAAAACAAATCGGGCTAGACTTGAATATGATTCTGGAACTGGCCAATCTTCCAGATACCACCTGGAAGGAAGAGATGAATCTCTCAACTCTGGATTACTACCATCTTTTGACGGCTTTTGATAAGGTGGCCACTGATGAGCAGATCATTGCCATGAGCCGTATCAAGGATATCCAAATGTTCATGCCGCCTTTCTTTGCGGCACTTTCGTCAAAAAATGGTCTCGCAGCGATTGAACATTTTGCTAAATACAAGAAAATCACAGGTCCCATTGTTGTTAGCATCGAAACCTTTGATGACCTTGTCCGTGTTAGCTACCGCTATGATTATCCAGGTCTTGACTTGCCCCGTTTCGCCATTCTCAATGAACAACTATTATTGGTCGATTTGATTCGGACAGGGACTGGAGAAAATATCATCCCTGTACACGTTGGTACTCCATATGTCTATGAAGAAGCTAGCCTGAAGGTACTTAGCTGTCATGTGGAAGAAATGGAGGGCAATGAAGTTGTCTTTAAAAAGTCGGATTTAGAGAAACCATTCCTGACAGCCAATAATGTCATGTTGGATTACCTAGAACCTCAGCTCAAAGAGCGCTTGGCAGAAGCCGTGACCAGTGAAAGTTTCACAGGAATTGTCCAGCAAAAACTCTATCAAGCTATTCCAAGTGGGGCATTTAGTATCGAGGATATCGCAGCGACTCTCGGTATTAGTAGCCGAACCTTGCAACGAAATCTGACGGCAGAAGGGACCAAGTTTAACCAGGAATTGCAAAATGTGCAGAAGATTCTAGCCTTTGGTTACTTCAAAAATCCTGACATGACAACGGATGATGTAGCCTATTTGCTTGGTTATTCGGAAGTATCTTCCTTCTCTCGAGCCTTTAAAAAGTGGACAGGAAAGACGATATCGGAGTATCGAGAAGAGATTCAGAAACAACCCTAAAATATAAATAGAACTTGAAAGGCATCAGATAGTAGAAATCTGGTGACTTTCTTCTCTTAAATAGTAGAACTTTTCTCATTTTTCGATTTTCTCTTGTATTACTTCTGGATTTTATTTATAATCATTATAAATAAAAAGAAAGAGAAAATTAAAATAGTGGAAGAACATAAAATTGATACGAACTTTAGTGGGCGGCTGAATATATTGCGGGCCGGGGTTTTAGGAGCCAATGATGGTATTATTTCCATAGCAGGTGTGGTTATTGGGGTAGCTAGTGCGACGGACGATGTCTGGATTATCTTTCTGTCTGGTTTGGCGGCAGTCTTTGCGGGCGCCTTTTCTATGGCTGGCGGAGAGTATGTATCAGTTTCTACTCAAAAGGATACAGAAGAAGCTGCTGTTGCTAGAGAGCGGGAGCTATTAGAAAAAAATCCAGATATCGCTAGGCAGTCTCTCTATGCTGCCTATGTTCAAAATGGCGAGTGTGAGACTTCTGCTCAGCTCATGACCAATCGGGCTTTTCTCCAAGATCCGTTGGAGGCCTTGGTGCAGGAAAAATATGGCATCGAGATTGAGGAGTTCACTAATCCCTGGCATGCTGCCGTATCAAGCTTTTTAGCCTTTGCTGTTGGTGCGCTTTTTCCTATGGTTACCATTATCCTGCTTCCAGCCAATATCCGTATCTGGGCAACCGTTCTAATCGTGGCCTTGGCCCTTTTGGGAACAGGCTATACTAGCGCTAGATTGGGCAAAGCACCGCTCAAAAATGCCATGATTCGCAACCTCGTGATCGGACTTTTAACCATGGCGGTCACTTATGCAGTAGGACAAGTATTTGCAATTTAACAATGGAAAGCATTGAAGTCAGTAGTTTTACTGGCTTTTTGAGTTGTCAAATCTAGAGAAAAATAAAGCTTTAACTTATTGTCTGAATGAGTTCAGCTCCCTTCTTCCCATTCTCTAATTCAACGTTCGAGAGAAAGAAGTGCGTGGCACTTCTTTTTTGTGAAAATTTTCTTTATATCAAGAAAACTTTTGGAAAATATGATATAATAGTTGCGTATAAAATATGAAAAGGAGTTTTTGTAACATGGCAAAACTTACTGTTAAAGACGTTGATTTGAAAGGTAAAAAAGTCCTCGTTCGTGTAGACTTTAACGTACCATTGAAAGATGGAGTGATTACAAATGACAACCGTATCACTGCAGCTCTTCCAACTATTAAATACATCATCGAGCAAGGCGGTCGCGCAATTCTCTTCTCTCACCTTGGACGTGTCAAAGAAGAAGCGGACAAAGAAGGTAAATCTCTTGCGCCAGTAGCTGCAGACTTGGCTGCTAAATTAGGTCAAGACGTTGTTTTCCCAGGTGTCACTCGTGGTGCTGAATTGGAAGCAGCTATCAATGCTCTTGAAGATGGACAAGTTCTCTTGGTTGAAAACACTCGTTTTGAAGATGTTGACGGCAAGAAAGAATCTAAAAACGATCCTGAACTTGGTAAATACTGGGCATCTCTTGGAGACGGTATCTTCGTAAATGATGCATTCGGTACAGCTCACCGTGCACACGCATCTAACGTAGGTATCTCAGGCAACGTTGAAAAAGCAGTTGCTGGCTTCCTTCTTGAAAACGAAATTGCCTATATCCAAGAAGCAGTTGAAACTCCAGAACGTCCATTCGTAGCTATTCTTGGTGGTTCAAAAGTATCTGACAAGATCGGTGTTATCGAAAACTTGCTTGAAAAAGCTGATAAAGTCCTTATCGGTGGTGGTATGACTTACACATTCTACAAAGCACAAGGTATCGAAATCGGTAACTCACTTGTCGAAGAAGATAAATTGGATGTTGCGAAAGCTCTTCTTGAAAAAGCTAACGGCAAACTGGTTCTGCCAGTTGACTCTAAAGAAGCAAACGCATTTGCTGACTACACTGAAGTGAAAGATACTGAAGGTGAAGCAGTGGATCCAGGCTTCCTTGGTTTGGATATCGGTCCTAAATCTATTGCTAAATTTGATGAAGCCTTGACTGGTGCGAAGACTGTTGTCTGGAATGGTCCTATGGGTGTATTTGAAAACCCAGACTTCCAAGCTGGTACAATCGGTGTTATGGACGCTATCGTGAAACAACCTGGTGTAAAATCAATCATCGGTGGTGGGGACTCAGCTGCTGCAGCTATCAACCTTGGCCGTGCAGACAAGTTCTCATGGATTTCTACTGGTGGAGGTGCATCAATGGAACTCCTTGAAGGTAAAGTATTACCAGGACTTGCAGCACTGACTGAAAAATAAGCAGTTAGTTTGGAATCTTTGATCTTGTAGAGAACAAGTACAAAACTGTAATAAGGAAAGACTAGCAAAAGCTGGTCTTTTTCTTGTATTCTCATTGTCCATTTAAAGGAAGATAGGGCAAAGAAGAATAAAAATAGACAATATTTGAACAAGTGTTTAAATTTGTTTGGGGGTAAATAAAAGGAGCAAAAAATGCTTGCAAAACGAGGCAAAACATGTTAGGATTAAGATACATATATATTCTGATGCTTAAAGAGGATCAAAATAAGAATGGAGCTTCTGATGGGAGGTTTTCATTACTTTTTGATTTTCAGAGGGCATGAGAAAACTGCTGACTGTAAAAGTTAGCAGAGGAAGGAGAAAAATGAAGAAAAAAGAAGTTTTTGGTTTTCGGAAAAATAAGGCTGTTAAAACTTTATGCGGTGCTGTTCTAGGTGCGGCTTTTTTAACGTCAACGATGCAAGTAAGAGCAGATGAAGTAGTAACTGATACCAATGGTCCTGTCAATACTGAAATGGTGGGCACTGGAAATGCAGCGACCAATCTGCCTCAAGCTCAAGGACCAGCCAGTCAGGCATCTAAAGAGAGTCAGGCTCAAGCAGGTCAGGCAGACGGCGGTGTGACAGTGACTGTTCCAACAGCTGGTTTAGATGAAAGCGCCAAAAAAGCTCAAGAAGCTGGGCTGACAGTGGTCAAAGATCCAGCTGTTGACAAAGGAGTAGCTCAGACTGATCAAGACACAGCAGACAAAAAAGCGGAGATTGCAGCAGATTATCAAGCACAAGTAACCGAGATTGATGCCAAGGTCAAGGAGTATAAAGAAAAAGTATCAGCCTACGAGGCGGAAGTAGTTCGGATTACAGCAGAAAACAAAGCGACAGCGGAGCAATATGCTAAAGATTTGGTTGCTCATCAAGCAGAAGTAGCTCGGATCACAGCAGAAAATGCTCAGCTGAAAGCAGATTATGAAGCTGCCCTTAGTAAATACAAAACAGATTTAGCAATGGTTCAAAAGACCAACGCAGAAAATACGGCTGCTTACCAAGCGGCAAAAGCGGCCTATGATGCAGAGTTGGCCCGTGTTCAAAAACTAAATGCGGAAACAAAGGCTAATTATGATGTGGCTCTGGCGGCTTATGCTAGTGAGCTGGACCGAGTTCAAAAAGCTAATGCGGCAGCTAAGGCCCGGTATGAAAAAGCTTTGGCTGACACTGAAGCTGCCAATGCTAAGATTGCTGCTGATAATGAAGCTATTAAACAGCGGAATGCGGCTGCAAAAGCGGCCTACGAGGCAGCACTTGCCCAATATCAAACAGATTTAGCTACTGTCCGAAAGACCAATACTGATAATGAAGCGGCATATCAAGCGGCTCAGGCGAATTATCAGGCAGAATTGGCCCGTATCCAAAAAGAAAATCAAGATAAAAAAGCTCAATATGAAGCAGATCTAGCAGCTTATGAAGCTAAAAAGACTCAAATTGAAGCTGAAAATGCAGCAGCTCAAAAAGAATATGAGCAAAAGCTAGCAGAGAATCAAGCTAAGAATGCCACTATAGCAGCTGAAAATGAAGAAATCAAGAAGCGTAATGCTCAAGCCCAAGCAAACTATCAAGCTCAGTTGGCCCAGTATAATGCTGATTTGGCTGTCTATAACACAAAATTAGCCAAGTATCAGCAAGATAAGGCTAAATATGATGCTGAACAGGCCAAGATTAAGGCTGGACTGGCTCTTGCAGAAGCAAAGAAGACTGAAGACGGGCATTTGAGCCGTCCAATTGCGCAAAGCCTGGTTTTCAAATCAGAACCTAATGCTGATCTGTCACTGACTACAACTGGTGAGTTTGTCAGCTATGCTGGCATGGAAGCCGCTGTGAAGAATACTGCAGAGTTTTCTAAGAAACTCTTCCAGTTTGACAACTTCAAAGTAACAGATATTCAAAATGCTAACTATCAGACCAATCAGCAGGAAAGCTTTGGTACGGTTGGTAAGTATGCAGACTATAGTTCTAACGTAACAAGCGGTAAAGGACCGACTGAATGGTCTTCTGTTTTGCTGAGTCGCGGTCAGTCTGCAACAGCAACCTATACAAATCTTCAGGGAACTTATTATCGAGGGAAAAAAGTTTCTAAAATTGTTTATACTTATACTCTTGATCCAAGCTCTCAATTCCGCAATGATAAGGCTTGGTTGGGTATTTTTAAAGACCCGACCATGGGAGTTTTTGCTTCCGCTTATACAGGAAATTTTGAAGATGCAACCTCTCTCTTTGTTAAGACGGAATTTGTCTTTTATGATGATAAAGGCCAACCTATTAATTTTGATCAGGCTTTGATGTCCGTGGCTTCCCTCAACCGTGAAGCCAACTCTATCGAAATGGCCAAAGATTATACAGGAACTTTCAACAAGATTTCGGGTTCCTCTATTGGTGAAAAGAACGGCCAAATCTATGCGACTGAGTCTGAAAACTTCAAAAAAGGAGTTGGCGGATCTCGCTTTACCATGTATAAGAATGCTCAGCCAGACTCAGGCTGGGACACTACAGATGCTCCTAACTCATGGTATGGGGCAGGAGCGGTGGAAATTTCTGGTACAACCAACAGCATGACGATTGGAACGATTTCCTCTTCTGAAGTGTTAGGCCAGCCAGAGGCTACTGATCCACGTAGGGCTGACAAACTAGCTCCTAAGAAACCAAATATTTGGTTTGCGATTAATGGTGATGTTCGAGCGACTGATCTGCCAATCATCACAGTAGAAGAACCGGAAGCGCCCGTAGCTCCTACAGCTCCTGCAGTGCCAAGTGAAGAAGCGCTTAAGCCTTTGGATCCAGCTCCAACTGCACCAACACCGAAGGCTCTTCCAACACCTCCGGCAGCACCGACTTATGAAAAAGAACCGACGCCACCGACACGTACACCGGATACCCCAGAGCCTAGTAAGCCTTCTGAGCCAAGCTATGAAGTAGAAAAAGCTGTCCGGCCAGCAGTGGTAGAACCGACCTATGAAAAGGAGCCAACCCCTCCGGCAGCACCAACTTATGAGAAGGAGCCGGAAGCGCCAACTCCTACACCAGATACACCGGAGCCTAATAAGCCGGTAGAACCAACTTATAGCCCGCTACCAACCTCACCAGCAGAGCCTGTTTATCAAAAAGAGCCAGCAGCGCCCGTAGCTCCGACTGTGCGCTATCATTATCATCTCTTGCAATCTCAACCGCAGATTAATAAAGAGATTCAAAATGACCAAGGCACCAATATTGATAAGACTCTGGTGGCTAAGCAGTCCGTCGTTCAGTTTGCTCTAAAGACAGAAGCTCTTCCAGCTGGACGCAGTGAGACGACTTCATTTGTCATTACTGATCCGTTGCCAAGTGGTTATGAAGTTGACTTAGCAGCAACAAAAGCTGCTAGTGCAGGCTTTGATATCAGCTATGACAAGGCTAGCCACACAGTGACATTTAAAGCAAATGCAGCAACCTTAGCTACTTATAACGCAGATACGACCAAAGAAGTTGCTACGCTCTTTCCGACAGTGGTTGGCCGAGTGCTCAACGATGGCGCAACCTATACTAATAATTTCACCCTGACAGTCAATGATGCCTATGGTGTCCGCTCAAACGTAGTACGCGTGACTACACCAGGTAAGCCTGATGATTCAGACAATCCTAGCAATAATTACATCAAGCCAACCAAGGTCAATAAAAACAAGGCAGGATTGGTGATTGATGGTAAGGAAGTCTTGGCTGGTTCGACCAATTACTACGAGCTGACTTGGGATTTGGATCAGTATAAGGGTGACAAGTCATCTAAGAGCACGATTCAAAAAGGTTTCTACTATGTAGATGACTATCCGGAAGAAGCACTTGAACTTCGTCCGGAATTAGTCAAGCTAGTAGATGCGGATGGCAAGGCTGTGGCAGGTGTGACAGTGACCCACTACGAAAGCCTTGAAACAGCCCCTGCAGCAGTTCGAGAGCTCCTTCAAAAGGCGAACATCACTGTCAAAGGTTCTTTCCAATTCTTTGCGGCAGACGATGCCCAAGCCTTTTATGACCAATATGTCGTAACAGGTAAGTCTTTGACAATAACAAGTCCTATGGCAGTCAAAGAAGGAATGGGCCGCACAGGTGGTAAATTCGAGAACAAGGCTTATCAAATTGACTTTGGAAATGGTTATGCGACAGACGTAGTCGTCAACAATGTTCCTAAAATCAGTCCTGAAAAAGATATTACATTGAGTCTTGATCCAACAAGTGCAGAAAACTTGGATGGCAAGGAACTGACTTTGGGACGGCATTTTAACTATCGTCTCATCGGAGGCTTGATCCCTGCTAACCACTCTGAAGGTTTGACAGACTATAGCTTTGTGGATGATTATGACCAACGAGGAGATGAGTACACGGGTGCTTACAAAACCTTTGCCAAAGTGGACATCACGATCAAAGATGGTAAGGTGATAAAGGCTGGTACAGATTTGACTGAGTATACAGCTGCGAATGTTGATCTTGAGAAAGGCTTGATTTCTATTCGTTTCAAGGAAGAATTCTTAGAGACTATTTCTCTGGATTCAGCTTTTCAGGCTGAAACCTATCTACAGATGAAGCGGATTGCTGCGGGTACTTTTGAAAATACCTACATTAATACTGTCAATCATGTAGTCTATGCTTCAAATACGGTTACAACAGTCACTCCTAAGGCACAGCATCTGCTTGTTTCAGATGTAAACGATCCAAGAAGAGCCAATCCAACTTCAGCAGCTAAAAAGATTCCTGTTTCTCTTCTGCCAGAAACGGGAGCCAAAGATACAGTCTATCTGCCATATCTAGGTTTAGCAGCCATTATTGGTGCTTTAGGTCTAGGAAAATTGAAGGGTAAAGAAGACTGATAATAGATGAGGCTAGGGAATCCCTAGCCTTTTATCTTTAAAAATACTGCTAAATCTCATGTAGCAAAAGTCTAAATCATTTGTAACATGACAAAAACATAATTCTAAAAAAACTGACATGTAAATGAGGTATGATTTTTTTATCATCAAATTATACGGAGAAAAACAGTTATGAAAAAAACATTTGCTAAAGCGACTCTTGGTTTAACTTCCACAGCTTTTTTGGCGACAATCGGCGCTCAAGCTGTTCATGCAGATTCTTATGTTGTCCAGCAAGGGGACTCTTTTTTTGCCATTGCTAGTGCCAATGGAATGAATCCTTACGAACTTGCTGCCAATAATGGAAAGACAATTTTTGATACGATTAACCCAGGAGATGTGCTGCAAGTAAATGGTACAGCTTTGGCTCAGACTTACAATCCTTACAGCGCTCCAGCTTATGAAGCGACAAGTGATGCTGCTTTGGTATCTGATACTGAAGATGTTGTCTTAAATACACCAACTGACTATGGCAATTCTTACCCAATCGGCCAATGTACTTGGGGCGTGAAAGAAATGGCGCCTTGGGCAAGTAACTGGTGGGGCAATGCTAATACTTGGGCAATCAACGCTGGTGCTCAGGGCTATGCAACAGGAAATGTTCCAGTACCAGGCGCTATTGCAGTTTGGGATGGTGGCGAATACGGCCATGTTGCTTATGTGACAGATGTGCAAAACGACAGCTCTATCCAAGTCTTGGAAGCGAACTACAATCACCAAAAGCAGATCAACAACTATCGTGGCTACTTTAATCCGAATGAATTTATGGGTGGAGTTACCTACATTTATCCAAACTAAAGAAAAAAACGCGGCTGGGACAGATAATGTCTCAGCTTTTAAATAGTCGATAGCTCTTGATGCGCTAGCTGATAGGGCTTTTTCTTTGTGCGGGAAAAGTCCTGAGCAGAAAGAGTTTTTTTGAGACGAAATATGTTAAAATGAAGAGAGGGAGGATTTTCTGGAAGGAGACTAATGAGTTATTTCAATAAGTACAAGTTTGATAAATCGAAATTTCGTCTGGGCATGCGTACCTTTAAAACCGGTCTGGCTGTTTTCATCATTCTACTGCTCTTTGGCCTTTTTGGTTGGAAAGGGCTGCAAATCGGTGCTTTGACGGCAGTCTTTAGTCTTCGTGAGGATTTTGATAAGAGTGTCCACTTTGGGACATCGCGAATCTTGGGAAACAGCATCGGTGGTTTTTACGCTCTGCTCTTTTTCATTGCCAATAGTGTCTTTAAGGAGCAGTATTGGGTCACCCTCCTTTTGGTACCGGTCTGTACTATGCTGACAATTATGACCAATGTCGCTATGAACAACAAGGCGGGAGTCATTGGCGGAGTATCTGCCATGCTGATTATTACCCTGTCCATTCGGCCGGAAGATACCATCTTGTATGTTTTTGCTAGAATCTTTGAAACCTTCATGGGAGTCTTTGTTGCGATTCTGGTAAATTCTGATATAGATCGGCTGCGAACCATCTTTGAAAAGAAAAAATAAAATCTGTGTAAGAAAATCTGACATTATTTCTTGACATAAGATTTATTTCGTCCTATAATAGTGCGTAGAGAGGAATTTGAATGAAGGAAAAAGAGTTTCGCCGAAACATGGCAGTCTTTCCCATCGGCAGTGTTATGAAACTGACGGACCTATCTGCCCGTCAGATCCGTTATTATGAAGACCAGAATCTGATTACCCCTGCTCGGAATGAGGGCAATCGTCGGATGTATTCTTTGAATGATATGGACCGCCTTTTAGAAATTAAAGATTATATTTCGGAAGGTTATAATATCGCTGCAATTAAGAGGAAATATGCTGAGCGTGAAGCCAAGTCCCGCAAGACCATTAGTGACAAAGATGTCCGCCGTGCCCTGCATCATGACATCTTGCAGCAAGGCCGTTTTGCTTCTTCTCTGCCAACCTTTGGTCAGATGCGTCGACCATAGCTATTTTGTTTGAATTACAAGGAGAAATTTAATGTCTATTACAGCAGCTGATATCCGTCGCGAAGTAAAAGAGAAAAATGTTACCTTTATTCGTCTTATGTTCTCTGATATTCTAGGAACTATGAAGAATGTAGAAATTCCTGCCACGGATGAACAGCTTGACAAAGTCTTATCCAATAAAGCCATGTTTGATGGTTCTTCCATCGAAGGTTTTGTCCGTATCAATGAATCAGATATGTATCTTTATCCTGATTTGGATACTTGGACAGTCTTTCCTTGGGGAGATGAAAACGGCAGTGTAGCGGGTTTGATTTGCGATGTTTATACGACAGATCATGTACCGTTTCTAGGGGATCCTCGCAGTAACCTCAAGCGCGCCCTCAAGCATATGGAAGAGCTGGGCTTCAAATCCTTTAACCTCGGACCAGAGCCAGAGTTTTTCCTCTTTAAGTTGGATGAAAATGGGGACCCGACGCTGGAAGTAAATGACAAGGGTGGTTATTTTGACTTGGCGCCGACAGACTTGGCAGATAATACTCGTCGGGAAATCGTCAATGTCCTGACCAAGATGGGCTTTGAAGTAGAAGCTAGTCACCATGAGGTAGCAGTTGGCCAGCACGAGATTGACTTTAAGTATGACGAAGTGCTTCGTGCTTGTGATAAGATTCAGATTTTCAAGCTGGTTGTGAAAACTATTGCTCGTAAGCACGGTCTGTATGCGACCTTTATGGCTAAGCCGAAGTTTGGTATTGCGGGATCTGGTATGCACTGTAACATGTCCCTCTTTGATCAAGACGGAAATAATGCCTTCTTCGATCCAGAAGATCCAAAAGGTATGCAGCTGTCAGAAACAGCCTACCATTTCTTGGGTGGTTTGATTAATCATGCTTATAACTATACAGCTATCATGAACCCAACGGTTAACTCATACAAACGTCTGGTTCCTGGCTATGAAGCGCCAGTATATATCGCTTGGGCAGGACGCAATCGTTCACCGTTGGTGCGCGTGCCGGCTTCTCGTGGTATGGGTACTCGCTTGGAGTTGCGCTCCGTTGACCCGATGGCCAATCCATATATTGCTATGGCTGTTCTCTTGGAAGTTGGACTGCACGGTGTCGAAAATAAAATCGAAGCTCCAGCACCAATCGAAGAGAATATCTATATCATGACTCCAGAGGAGCGGAAGGAAGCTGGAATTACAGACCTGCCGTCTACTCTTCACAATGCCTTGAAGGCCTTGACAGAAGACGAAGTCGTTAAAGCGGCTCTTGGCGAGCATATCTATACAAGCTTCTTAGAAGCTAAGCGTATTGAGTGGGCTAGCTATGCAACCTTCGTCTCTCAATGGGAAGTGGATAATTATCTAGATTTATACTAAACGTAGAGCAGGAGGATTGGCATATCCCCTGCTTTTTCATGGAGGAGGAGAAAGATGGAAGAATTTCATGATTTTATTAAGCGGGTTTTTGATGAGCAATATGAGGCTTGTTTTGGTCCAGATATGCTTGAAAAACTTGAACCTCAAGATTATTATCTAAGGCGGGAGAAAGATGGCCGGTTAATTGCCTTGCTCCATGCTCAACAGGTGTTGGAAAACATTCATATCAAGGCTTTGGTGGTGGATAAAGAACATCAGAAAAAAGGCCTAGGAGCCAGTCTTTTGGCAGAATTAGAAGAAAAGGCTGCAGAAGCTGGAGTAACTAGCATTACCTTGTCCACTAAATCTTATCAGGCCAGGGATTTTTACATCAAGCAAGGCTATGAAATCTACGCCAGTCTAACAGATGTCCCACAAAAGGGCATTACCAAATATCATTTTATTAAGAGATTAGGCTGAGCTTGTTTCAAATAGATGGAAGTCAATTGCCAAACACCATTAAAGTTTACAAAAAACGCTGGCTTTTACAATACTGATATTGCCTATTTCAACTATCATTTCTTTTCTTAGGAATCATTACAAAATGTGATATAATAAGGGTGAATTGGAAATAGGTAAACTATTTTCATCATTCTTTCAAAAAATATTATATTAAGAAATATGTAAAGACAGATTAGAAAGTGGGAAATCCCTATGTCCTCTTATGAAAAAGTCTCTCTTTCTGAGATCAATCAATCTATTGAGACTCCAAATAACAATCATTTTTGGCAAAATCTAAAAGCATTCTTAGGACCTGGTGCACTTGTGGCAGTTGGCTACATGGATCCAGGAAACTGGATCACCAGCGTGGTTGGTGGTGCCTCCTACAAGTACAGTCTTTTATTTGTTATTTTGATTTCATCCATCATTGCTATGCAGTTACAACAGATGGCTGGAAAGCTCGGTATCGTGACTAGGATGGACCTAGCGCAGGCAACAGCTCATCATGCTCCCAAGTGGCTTCGCTATAGTTTGTGGGTGATTTTAGAATTGGCTTTAATGGCGACAGACTTGGCTGAGGTTCTAGGTTCAGCGATTGCCTTAAATCTTTTGTTTAAAATACCGATTATGATTGCTATCCTTCTAACCGTTTTAGATGTATTTTTATTACTTTTATTGATGAAATTTGGTTTCAAAAAAATTGAAGCTATTGTTACGACCCTTATTTTAACCATATTAGCCATCTTTACCTATCTTGTGGCCTTATCCAATCCAAGTATCCAAGGGATTATTGGTGGTTATTTACCAACTTCAACTTTATTTGAAACACCGTTACCAGGTCATGAAAGTCAATTGACCTTGGCTCTAGGGATTGTAGGTGCGACAGTCATGCCCCATAATCTCTATCTTCATTCCTCTCTATCCCAGACAAGGAAAATAAATCACAAAGATAAGAAGGATGTTCGAAAAGCAGTGCGCTTTATGACCTGGGATTCAAATCTTCAGTTGTCTCTAGCCTTTATTGTAAATTCCTTGCTTCTCATTTTAGGTGCCTCCCTCTTTTTTGGTCATGCATCTGAAATTTCAGCTTTCTCCCAAATGTACAATGCTTTACAGGATTCGACGATAGCAGGAGCGATAGCTAGCTCAATTCTGTCAACTTTGTTTGCTTTAGCCCTCTTAGCAAGTGGCCAGAATTCGACCATTACAGGTACCTTGACAGGACAGATTGTCATGGAAGGTTTCTTACATCTAAGATTGCCTCAGTGGCTTATCCGTATCGGTACACGTATTTTTGCCTTGCTACCTGTGATTATAGTCGCCGTTTTGTTTGGGCATCAAGAAAAAACCTTGGATCAGTTATTGGTCTATTCACAGGTCTTTCTTTCAATCGCTCTTCCGTTTTCAATTTTCCCCTTGATTTATCTAACCTCTAAGAAGTCACTGATGGGAGAATTTACTAATGCCAAGTGGAACACAATCCTAGGTTACGCAGTTTCCATTATCTTAACCATTCTCAATATCAAACTTCTTTTCGATATTTTTTAGAGTGGTTTTGAAGTCAAGTATCGGAAGCGGCGTGAAGTTTAATAAAGAGAAAGAGTAGTGGTTGGTTCATAAAATAAGTACAAAAAAAGAACAGTTGAAATTGTTCTTTCAGATTGAAGACAAAATCCTTAGAACTACAAATTTCTAAGGGCTTTTCTTTGTGTAAAGTCGTATAATAGAGGTAAGAAAAGTTGTGAGGTGTTCCCTATGTTTCACAAAGAAAATCTAGACTACAACCGCAATCAAGTTGGTTTTTACACGCTAGATGAACTCGTTCCGCAAGCCCATTTTCTTCGTCAGGTTGAGCAAGTGATCGATTTTTCCTTCATCTATGACTTAGTCGCAGATACTTATTCTGAAGATAAAGGTCGTCCTAGTTTAGACCCTGTTATGCTAGTTAAAATCCCTCTCATCCAATGTTTCTACGGTATACGTTCCATGCGCCAAACTATCAGGGACATTGAGGTCAATCCCTCCTATCGCTGGTTTTTGGGTTTGAGTTTAAACGATAAGGTTTCTCATTTTACCACTTATGGCAAAAATTACAATCGTCGTTTTCAAGATAAGGAAGTAATCGAGGAATTTTTTCATTATGTCCTATCCATTGTATGGGGGCAAGGTTTGATTGACCCGACTGAGATTTTTATTGATGGGACTCATATCAAGGCCACAGCCAATAACCATAAATATACTCATCAAGTTCTAGACAAGCAAGCTAGGTTTATGAGTGAGCAACTGGAAGTTGAGATTGGCTTAGATCGGAAAAAGTACTGAAAAAAGTCTCTCGGGCCCGCAAAAGAAAGCGAGGCTGAACCGAAGAAGAATTCTACTACAGACCCTGAAAGTGGTTGGTTTCACAAGGGGAGCATAAGGAAGTGTTCGCCTACAATGCCCAAGTAGGATGCGATAAGCATGGATGGGCACTAGCTTATAGTATCGATGCTGGCAATGTGCATGACAGTCAGGCTTTTCTTGCACTTTTTGAACAGTTGGAAAGGCTCCAATCTGACTACCTTATCGCCGACTCTGGCTACAAGACTCCAAGTATTGCAAAATTCCTCCTTGACCAAAATATTACACCTGTATTCCCTTATACTCGCCCTCGTGGAAAGAAAGGGAAGCTTCGCCCTAAGGACTTTATCTATGATGACTACTATGACTGTTATCTTTGCCCTGAAAATCAAGTGTTAGCTTACTCTACAACAAATCGCGATGGCTATCGTGAGTATAAAAGTGATCCTAAGATTTGCGCAATTTGTCCTCTGTTATCCAGTTGCACAGAAAGTAAAAAGAAACAGAAAGTCGTTACTCGCCATATTTGGAGGGAGTATTTAGAGATTTGTGAGGAGATTCGGCATCAAAAGGGAAGCAAGGAACTTTACCAGAAACGTAAAGAAACGGTGGAGCGGCTTTTTGGCACGGCCAAAGAATACCACAATCTACGTTATACGAGAGAAGTAGGTAAGTCCAAAATGAAGGCAAAAGTTGGACTTACTTTGGCATGCCTGAATATCAAAAAATTGGTAAAAATGATGGCGGGGAAGCCTTTTTATTTTTCGCTGAAAACTATTTTGATAAAGATTCCAGCCTATTTTGAGAATAGTAGCGCTGAAGATATAAAAAGACAAACACTCAAACGATGTTTGTCTTCAATCTGAGCTTTGCCCAAGTGGCAAAGCTATTTTTTAGTTGTCTTCGTCTGGTGTAAGCACCATCGGAATAATAATTGGTTCGCGCTCAGTATTTTCATAAAGGAAAGGACGAAGGGCGTTGACGATAGCACCGTTGACAGACTGGATATTGGCATCTTTATTTTTGAGGGCAATGCGGATAGCATTGAAAAGAAGACGCTGACTTTGGCGAATCAAATCACCAGACTCACGCATGTAGATGAAGCCACGGCTGAGGATATCTGGGCCTGCTAGAATCATTTGTGATTCAAAGTCGACTGTTGCGACAGCAAGTACGACCCCGTCTTCTGACAGGTCTTTACGGTCGCGCAGGACAGCAGCACCGATTTCACCAATACGGTTACCATCGACATAGATATCTTGGGCATTGAAGCTACCAGCTATGCGGGCAGAATCAGCTGTCAGAGCTAGCACATCGCCGTTGCTCATGATGAAGATATTGTCTTTTGGAACTCCAGTATCAACGGCTAGCCCAGCATGGACTTTCTGCATGCGGTATTCACCGTGGACTGGCATGAAATATTTAGGCTTGATCAAGCGGAGCATAAGTTTCTGCTCTTGCTGGCCACCGTGTCCAGAGGTGTGGATGTTGTTAATCTTACCATGAATAACCTCTACACCAGCTTCAGAGATAATATTAATCAGCTTGTTAACGCTGGTCGTATTACCAGGGATAGGGCTAGAGGAAAAGATGACTGTATCTCCAGGTTGCAGCTGCACCTGACGGTGGGTACCATTGGCAATCCGAGACAGGGCTGCCATCGGCTCACCCTGACTTCCGGTACACATAATCAGCACTTCACCAGCTGGGTAGTCCTTGAGTTCATTTGGTTCAATGAAGGTATCTTTAGGAACCTTGATATAGCCCAGCTCAATCCCGTTGACAATAGCCTTTTCCATGGATCGGCCAAAGACCGCAATCTTACGGCCGGTCTTGACAGCAGCATCTGCTGCCTGCTGGAGCCGGAAGATGTTTGAAGCAAAGGAGGCGAAAATAATCCGTCCATGAATGCCTTCAATGATCTTCATAATAGACTGGCCGACAACTTTTTCGGAATTAGTAAAGGTCGGAACTTCAGCATTGGTCGAGTCTGATAAGAGGCAGAGAACGCCTTCCTCGCCCAGAGCAGCCATGCGGTGCAGGTCGGCCGGCTCACCGACTGGTGTAAAGTCAAACTTGAAGTCACCGGTACAGACAATCTTACCCTGCGGCGTATGGATGACAATTCCTAAAGGCTCTGGAATAGAGTGGGTTGTCCGGAAGAAAGTAGCTTTCAGATGCTTGAACTGCAGTTCTGTGTTTTGATTGATTTCATAGAGCTTGGCATCGCGCAAAAGTCCATGCTCTTCTAGCTTGCCGCGAATGAGGGCCAGGGCCAGAGGACCAGCATAGATAGGAACATTGGCTTGCTTGAGCAGGAAAGGAATACCGCCGATATGGTCCTCGTGCCCGTGGGTGATGAGGACAGCTTTTACGCGGTCAATATTTTCCACGATATAAGAGTAGTCAGGAATGACATAGTCAATTCCTAGCAGGTCGTCTTCTGGGAATTTGATACCGGCATCCACGATGATGATTTCATTTTGGTATTCAATCCCGTAGGTGTTTTTACCGATTTCGCCTAACCCACCAATCGCAAAAACGCCAACTTCTTTGGGTTTTAAGGTATATGCCATGGGTTAGAACTCCGTCAATTCAAAAGTGCCTGACTCTTTTTCATATTCGAGGTGTTTGTCAGACAAGAGCTCGATAAATTCAATATTGTAAGGGGTATTTTCTTCGATGAGCTTACGAGCCTGAATGCGACCTTCCAACTCGCTGTCAGCTTGAATATCCAAATAGAGGGCGCGTGTCTTTTCACGGCGCGGACTGCGCTCTTTTGTTTCCTGATAAAAAACTTTGTAAATCATAAGATTCCTTTCTGTGATAAGGTCTAAAAAATAAAAGAAGGCAGGCGTTAGCGCATTTCTTCACATGATAAATTAAAAATGATAAATGGAAAGTGAGCGATTGCTGTGACTTCTGATAGGGCTTACTCAAATGAAGAGGCTAAAATGCTGTTTTAGCCTTGTATCTTATGGAAAAGTAAGAGTAATGAAATTGACCTGATGTTTAATTATTATTGTAATTATACCATAGAATGAGCTTAGGAAGCAAGTCGGGACGGTGAATTTCAGAGACGGTTTTTCAGCCAAAGCGGCTTGACAAAAAGAAAAATCAAGCGATGAACATTTGGTCACTTGATTTTGAGGGCTGCTTATTTGGCGAAATAGCCGTGCTTGCGGTACCAATCTACCACGTCAGCTAAGCTTTCTTCGAGAGGGCGATGCTGTCCGCCTAGCTCGCTCTCGGTTTTGGCAAAGCTAAAATTACTTTTGAGATATTCTTCGGCCATGAGATGAGCGAGCTCATTGGTAACCAAAATTGGTTTTTTGGTGAGCCGGTGGTAGAGCTCACTTGCTTGGGCATAGATTTTGACGAAAAGAGGGGAGATCTTGCGCTTGGGGGCGGGAACGCCAGTGATTTTTTCCAGTATTTGGTACAATTCTGTCATGGTCACTTGCCGTCCAACTGCCAGATAGCGCTCCTTTGAGCGTCCGTATTTCATGGCGCGGAGATGAATATCTGCTACATCTCTAGCATCCACCATATTATAGCTAGCCTTTAAGATACCTGGAAGTTTTTGCTCTACAAAATTGATAATCAGCTGCCCACTGGAGGTCGGACCGAGGTCTCTAGGACCCAACATTACACTCGGCAAGATAAAGCAACCGAAAACATCTGAATGCTTGTCCAAGAAATCACGAACGGCCTCTTCACTCAAAATCTTGCTGCGATAGTAATCAAAAGGAGTATCTTTTGAGCGAGACATGCTTTCATCGATTAGCTGATTGGCCTCACCTTCCAGTACGACACAGGAGGAAGTATGGACAAATTGGCGGATACCAGCCTCGTAAGCAGCTTCTAGGAGGTTATTTGTGCCTATAATATTAGTGTCGTAGAGCTCCTGCCAGTGCTTGCCGCCTTTATAATTATCGCGGAAAAAAGCAGCGGTATGAAAGAGGCTGTCGCAGCCTGCTAGATAGTCACGATAGCTTTCGGGCTCTAAAATATCCCCCTTGACAATCTGGATAGGCAGGTCGGCAAATTGTTTGCGCGCTTTTTCCTCGGAGCGAACGAGAGCGGTCACTTGAATGTTTTCTTTTAGCAGAGCACGCACGAGATTATTTCCTAAAAGACCGGTCGCACTAGTCACAAAAGCGTGGGTCATTGTTCTAGCTGGTTTTTGATTTGTAGGGTTTGGGGTCATCCGTTTTTCCTCCTTTTGCAAATAGATGATATATCATCTATTTGAGATTTTATATTTTTTAACTAAAATTGTCAACAATTTACCTAATCTAGTGTAAAATAGTATAGAAGTGATTTTTGAAAGGAGAGCAGCGTGGTAGCAGAAGGAATTCGATTTGGCTATTTGTTTAGAAGTGCAGAGAGCTTAGCGACGAGAGAATATGGGAAGTTGCTAGAGCCTTTGGGAATTACGCCCAATCAAAGCGAGGTCTTGCTCGTTTTGGGCGAACATGCTCCGCTGTCTCTCAAGGGCTTGGGGGAATCCCTGATTTGTGAGGAAAAAAGCCCTAGTCGCTTGGTGCAGGCTTTGATTAAAAAAGGCTTGGTCAAGAAGGAAATTTCTAGCAAGGACAAGCGCAGTTCTCGCTTGAGCTTGACTGCTGCTGGAGCGGATTTGCTGCCCAAGATTGCTGAGCAAGAAGCGATTTTTGGAAAACACTTGGCGCAGCAAGTGCCTAATTTGGAGGCTTTTAGCCAGATTTTAGAGGAATTTTTGGTAGATAGTTTCTACGAAGACAAATTAAAACGCCGCTCACTTTGGCGGCAAGAGGAAAAATAGAGGATAAGCATGAAGATTGCAGCTTTTGATACGTCAAGTAAGGCGCTGACGCTCGCGATTTTAGAGGACGAGACCTTGCTGGCGCAGATGACTTTAAATATAAAGAAAAACCATAGCATTACCCTTATGCCAGCTATCGATTTTCTGATGAATAGTCTGGATATGAAGCCAACAGATTTGGATCGTATCGTAGTTGCTCAGGGTCCGGGCAGCTACACAGGTCTGCGAATGGCGGTGGCGACAGCCAAGACTCTGGCTCATACCCTCAAGATTGAGCTGGTCGGTGTGTCTAGTTTGCTGGCTTTAGTCCCAGAGCAGGTGGAAGGTTTGGTCATTCCTGTCATGGATGCCCGCCGCAATAATGTCTATGCTGGCTTTTATCAGTCTGGTCAGTCTGTACGGCCGGAGGCTCATCTGCCATTGGCAGAGGTTTTGGAAATAGCTGGCGCTGCTAACCAGCCGGTCACCTTTGCCGGAGAGACAGCAGCTTTTGCGGAGCAAATTGAAGCTGCTCTTCCTCAGGCTGCCATTCAGCCGACCTTACTAGATGCGGCAGCTATTGGTCGTCTCGGTTTAGACCTGCCAGCCCAGTCCATTCATGATTTTATTCCTAACTACCTCAAACGGGTAGAGGCTGAGGAAAATTGGCTCAAAACACATCAGGAATCCAGTGATTCTTACATTCAGCGCCTATGATTACGATGAGAAAATGGAGCGATAGCTCAGATATGGACGCAGCAACTCTCGCAAAAGAGCTGGAACAGCTCTTACTTGCAGTCTATGAGGTCAGTCCTTGGACCGCAGGCCAAGTGGAAGAGGTTCTGCGCTCGGATGTGAACAGCTGTGCGCTGGCAGAAGATGAGAATCGGCTTGTTGCCTTTTTAGTCTGGCAGGAGACAGACTTTGAAGCAGAGGTTCTGCAGATTGCTGTATTGCCTAGCTATCAGGGACAGAAAATCGCGACAGCCTTGTTTGCCTTTTTGCCAGCAGACAAAGAAATTTTCCTCGAAGTGAGGGAGTCCAACAAGCCAGCTCTGCTATTTTACAAAAAAGAAAAATTTGAAGAAATCGCGCGGCGGAAGGCCTACTATCATGCGCCAGTGGAAGATGCGATTGTCATGAAAAGAGAGATCCATGAAAGATAGATATATTTTAGCTTTTGAGACGTCTTGTGACGAGACCAGTGTGGCGGTTCTGAAGAATGAGACTGAGCTTTTGAGCAATGTTATTGCCAGCCAGATTGAGAGCCACAAGCGTTTTGGTGGAGTGGTACCAGAAGTGGCCAGCCGCCATCATGTGGAGGTCATTACGGTTTGCATTGAGGAGGCCTTGGCAGAAGCAGGGATTAGCGAGGAGCAAGTCACAGCTGTGGCTGTTACCTACGGTCCAGGTCTGGTTGGGGCGCTTCTGGTCGGCTTGGCAGCGGCCAAGTCTTTTGCTTGGGCTCATGATATTCCCTTGATTCCGGTCAATCACATGGCTGGACACCTGATGGCAGCCCAGAGTGTGGAGCCCTTGGAATTTCCCTTGCTGGCTCTCTTGGTCAGTGGCGGCCATACCGAGCTGGTCTATGTTAGTCAGGCTGGTGACTATAAGATTGTGGGGGAAACTCGCGATGATGCGGTCGGTGAAGCCTATGATAAGGTCGGTCGAGTCATGGGGCTGACCTATCCAGCAGGCCGGGAGATTGATCTGCTGGCTCATGAGGGACAGGATATTTATGATTTTCCGCGGGCCATGATTAAGGAAGACAATCTGGAATTTTCTTTTTCCGGTCTCAAGTCGGCCTTTATCAACCTGCACCACAATGCCCAGCAAAAAGGAGAGGTCTTATCTAATCAAGACTTGTCAGCAAGCTTTCAGGCG